>JBAWGU010000520.1:0-10152 GCA_049593215.1 Pyrinomonadaceae bacterium | reverse complement strand
GAGTTAAGCCCTCAACATCTCTGCGTAAACTCTGCGCTTGCTCTGCGCCTCTGCGGTGAATTGCTTCCTTCTCTTTCCTCAAGATTGTATAGACCATATCCTCATCAAGGCTGCTTGAACTGTTCATCTGCCAGCTTTAATATTCTCTTGAAGATTTATGAGCGATCAACTTCCAGACAAATCGGAACGCGCCGCAACTCTCTCGAAAAAGATTAAGGAGCGCGCGCGTGTCGAAGGCTTTCAGAAAGTCGGCATCGTGCCCGCAGGTGCGCTCGAATCGGAGCGCAGGCATCTTGAGCAGTGGCTTGAGCGCGGCTTTCAAGGCGAGATGCGCTGGATGGAGCGCGACCCCAATGAGCGCACAGACCCGCGCCGAATTTTTCCCGAAGCTCGCTCTGTGATTGTTGTCGCTCTTAATTACTTCACGCCGCACAAACATGAGGAGAGCCAAACGACAGGCAAAATCTCGCGCTACGCATGGGGCGACGATTATCACGATGTTGTCGGGGGCAAGTTGAAATCGCTGCTCGCATGGATTAAAGAGCAATGGCCCGAAGCGGAAGGCAAAGTCTGCGTTGACATTCAACCGATGATGGACAAGGCATGGGCCGCAAGCGCAGGTTTAGGCTGGATAGGCAAACACTCTAACCTCATCACGCGCGAATACGGCTCATGGGTCTTCATCGGCGAACTCCTTTTGAACCTCGAACTCGCATACGATGATGAGCGCATTGAGGACCACTGCGGCACCTGCACGCTCTGTCTTGAAGCGTGCCCGACCGGAGCCATCGTAGAGCCTTACGTTGTTGATTCAAACAAGTGTATCTCGTATGCGACGATTGAGCTGCGCGCGCCGTTGATTCCCGAAACAGTGGCGGAGAAGCTGGACGGCTGGCTCTACGGCTGCGACGTTTGTCAGGATGTCTGTCCGTGGAATCGCTTTGAGCAACCGGCGGATGAATCGCGTTTCGAGCCGCGACAAGGAAGCGTTTCCGCAGACCTTTCCGGGATAATGGAACTCACGCACGAAGAATACGCCGCCCGCTTTCGCCGCAGCGCAATCAAACGCGCCAAGCTCTCAGGTCTGCAACGCAATGCGCGCACGCTCATTGAGTGCGCGCGGGAAGAGGAGACGGAAGCTGGCGTTGCTCTCGATTGAAACTCTCTTTCTCGAAAAGCCTCTTGCTTGAAGAGCCTCGCGCGTCGTACATTCAGCCGAGAAGATATTAGACATCCCGGATTCAGGATGGCCCAGACGATGAATATCGAACTGAAAAACACAACGGAAGCTGGCCCGGTCTATCTGCAAGTACGCAACCAGATTGAAGCGCAGATACGCGACAAGCAGATCGCTTCCGGTGAGACCCTTCCTTCGCCCGCGCAGGTCGCCCAGAAACTCAATGTTGATAGCGGCGAAATAAAACGCGCCTATCACGAGCTTGAGCTAAACGGCCTCATTAAGAAAACTGCCGGCAAAAATTTTCTGGGTGAAGAGAAGACTACTTACTCGGTCAAATGACTTTACAGTAACCACAGATGAATACGTCTGACGCAGATTCTTTCATTACATAAATCCGCGTCTATCCATGTTTATTTGTGGTTACTTCTTCTAACTCAACAACGCCCTATTTCTTCTTCTCTTTCTCCGGCCTGTAATATTCTATGGCATTGTGGTCTTTGAGAAATTTCACCACCTCTTCGCGCTCATTGTCTTGCGCTTGAGTGAGCGCGGTTTCGCCTTCCTTGTCCTGCTTGTTGATGTCTGCGCCGAGGTCGAAGAGCATTTTGACGATCTCAAGGTTTCCGTATTCAGCAGCCTTCATAATAGCCGAACGGCCTTCACTGTTGCCCGCGTCAATGCGCGCGCCCGCACGCACGAGCGCCTGCACGACCTCAGCATTGCTGTAAGATGCAGCGAGAATTAAAGCTGTATCTCCGTCTTCATCCTTCAAATTCACTTTAGCTCCGGCTCTGACTAAATCCTCAACGAGCCGTGCCGTGCCGTCATCATCCAATCTCATCAAAGCCGTCTGGCGGCGATTATTTCGAGAGTTAACATCTGCTCCGGCATCAAGCAGCGCCTGCGTTATCTCGCGGTTGCCGCGCCCGATGGCTTCATCCAACGCAGTTGTATCCGTTACTTTATCTCTTCTATTTACCTCAATGCCTGTGGCAAGCAAATCTTTCACAGCCTGAAGATCACCCTCGAGAGTTGCCTTGACCAGAGGCTCGTCCGGCATTGCAATCATCGCGCCGCCGTTGATTACCGTTTCTAGCTGCACATCGCTTTTTTGCACTCTTGTATCAATTCTCTGCTCAGAGTTCTCTTGCAAGACTATGCCGAAGACTGTGTTTGGAAGAAACCCGAAACCGTTAATCTTGAGCGTATAGCTTCCTGCTTCCAGAGATTCAAAGCGATACTCGCCATCGCCGTTTGTCCCGCTCGTCTGCCCTTGAGCTGTTCTCGTGTTAATCAAGACCAGACGCGCTCCGGGCACAGCCGCGCCGTTCGAGTCTGTGATAGTCCCGACCAGCGTTGCGCTCGCACGTGAGAGAGGAAGAGGGCTTGCACCATTTTTGCCAGCGACTAACTCGAAGCTGCTTGAAATGGATTGAGGAGCGTGCGAAGCGGCTTGCGCGACTGCGCTTGAACAGAGACCGAGCGCGGCACTGAAAGCTCCCGCAGCAATTTTAGAAGCTCGCCGCTTGAGCTGATAAAGCTGACTCTGCGAGTTTTCTGTCTGAACCGTTCCGTCAGGGCGTTTGTAATACCTCACGCACAATTGGCCCTTCGAGCGCGAGACAAGCTCAAGGGCTTGCTTCCTCGTCATCGTCGAAAGATTGTTCACGCTCTTGCTGCAATGTTCGCAGAATCGCACCTGGTCGTTGCCGATCATAGAATCCCAGTCGGCAGTACACGGCGAAGGAATGTTGATTTGATCAAGTAAATTGGAAGTCCGAGACATAGGCTTTCTCCTTTCAACAATAGAAACTTGTTTGAGTGGAGAGCCTGGGGAGAAGCTCGCAGAGATGTTGCTAATGAAACGCGAAGGTAAAAACCTCTCAGCCTCCTTGCGTCCATCTTCAACTTTAGCCCTCTGATGCAGAGTGGACAGCAGAGCGTTGTTAGCGATTCAGATTTTTTACGAATTCTCGTAACACGCAATCGGGAAGAAGCTGTTGATTGAACTCTTTAATCTGCTATGCTTAAGGCTCCAAAGATTCTTAAAAGCCGACAGGTGAGATGGACGTTCGGATGATCAGCGAGCGTTTCCAAATCTGCGCGAGCGCGATAGCGTCCTCTGATCCGAAGTATGATGAGCATGACCGGACATTGCGCGCAGGCATCAGGCTGAGGCAAACCATCCTCGTGTTCGTCCGCGTATAATTCTTAAAACTTTTCTTCAAAAAATTTAAGGAGGCCACATGCCAAAGATTGAATTCGACGTGAAGCTCGAAGCCAGAGCAGGCAGCAGCGTCCCGATTCTCACGCTGCCCGTGAAAGAGAGCGCAAAGTTTGAGACACGCGGACGCATCCCCGTCGCAGGCACCATCAACGGCTTCCCCTTCCGCTCATCAATCTTCCCGACAGGCGGCGGCACACACTACATGGCCGTCAATCGTGAGATGCGCGAAGGCGCAGGAGTAAAGGGCGGCGACCGCGCACACGTCTTGATGGAAACAGACACCGCGCCGCGCACCATTGATGTTCCGCCCGAACTCAAAAAGGCTCTCGCAAAATCCAGGACCGCACGCGCACGCTTCGACAAGCTCGCCTATTCGCACCGCAAAGAGTATGTCAAATGGATCGAAGCGGCGAAGCGACCGGAAACACGCCAGCGGCGAATTGAACAGGTCATAGCTAAACTCACAGACGAATCCTGATTGGAGGTAGGCAGCGACTTGGAGCGAAGAGATGAGCGGCGTATGATTTGCTGTTAAGGTAGGAAGAGCGCGATGGTAACAGAACCTATTACAATACAAGTTGACGTTGAGGCGGCGGATGCTTACAAGCGAGCATCAGCAGAAGAACAAAAGAAGATGCAAGTGTTGCTTAGTCTTCGTCTAAAGGAGATTGCGACAGCCGACGCTGTTTCTCTGGCGCAGTTGATGAACGAAATTAGTAGCAACGCACAGGCAAGAGGCTTAACGGATGAAGAGGTAGAATCCATCCCAGAGGTTTGATAACTCGTTCTAATCTTAACGCCTGAATTATTCCCAACTTATTTTTAGCAATAATTTAACGCCGCTCAAATTTGAGTTCATAGCTTATGGCTCTCAAAGAGGGACAGGTTATCTCTCATTACCGCGTCATCGAGCGCGTCGGCAAGGGCGGGATGGGCGAGGTCTATCGCGCGCAGGACATGACGCTTGAGCGCATCGTCGCGCTGAAAATTCTGCATGAAGATGTCGCCTACGACGCGCAGCGTATGCGGCGATTCCAGCAGGAGGCGCGCACCACTTCCGCTCTTAATCATCCGAACATCATCACCGTTTACGAAGTCGGCGAAGAAGGCGACACGCATTTTATCGCTACAGAGTTTGTTGACGGCCTGACGCTCCGCCAGTTTATGCGGCGCAGGCAGATGAAGATGAAGGAGATACTTGAGGTCGCCACGCAGGTCGCTGCGGCTCTCATCACCGCGCATAACGCAGGCATCATTCACCGCGACATCAAGCCTGAAAACATCATGCTCAGGCCAGACGGCTACGTCAAAGTTCTCGACTTCGGCATCGCCAAGCTCACAGAGAGATTGATTGAGACGAAAGCAAGCGCCTCCATTGACATTAAACTTTCCGGGCTGCCGATTAATGTTGAAGGCGAAAGTTCAGTCGAGGCGAAGCGGGAAATTGTTGAAGCGGCGACGATCTTCAGGGGCAACACGGGCGAAGGCGAGATCATGGGCACGGCTGAGTATGTCTCGCCTGAGCAGGCGCAGGGGCTTGAAGTTGACGAGCGCACGGACATCTGGAGTTTCGGCGTTGTGCTCTACGAAATGGCGACGGGCCGCGCGCCTTTCACTGGCCGCTCGCCCCGCGAGATTCTTGTCTCAATCCTCAATGACGAGCCTGTATCTATCAGAAAGATTTTCACGGAAGTCCCTGAAGAGTACGAACAGATTGTCAGCCGCGCTCTGGCTAAAAATCTTGACGAGCGTTATCAAACGGTCAAGGCGATGTCGCAGGAGATTCGTCGTTTCCGGCATGAGCTGGAATTCAAAGCTCAACTCGAACAGAGCGCGCACTCCGACGCAACCACGCAAGCTTCTCTGCCCGTAATCAGCGACGAGCAAAAAGACACGGGCTGGCGCATGAAGGCGACGCTGATGGATGGGACCGCGCGGCTGCGTGCGGTTGCAAACACGGCTCACAATCTGCCCGTTCACCCGACGCCAATCATCGGGCGCGAAGAAGAGACTTCAAGCATCGTGCGCCTGATGCGAGACAGGGAAGTGCGTCTGCTCACGCTGACAGGGCCGGGCGGAACGGGCAAGACGCGCCTCAGCCTTGAGATAGCATCGCACCTGCTTGAGACCTTCGCGGACGGCGTTTACTTCGTCGCGCTTGCTCCCGTCAACGCGCCGCCGCTTGTGCTCTCTGCCATCACGCAAACGCTCGGCATCAAAGAGAGTGGCAACACGCCGCTCGTCGAAACTCTTAAAGAGTATCTGCAATCAAAGCGTATGCTGCTGGTGCTGGATAATTTCGAGCAGGTGATTCCGGCTGCGCCTCTGGTCGCGGAGTTGATGTCTGCCGGGCCGCGTCTCAAATTTCTGGTGACGAGCCGCGCCGCGCTTCACCTGCGCGGCGAGCATGAGTTTCCAGTGCAGCCGCTCGCGCTTCCAGAGTCACAGGACCTTCCGCCGCTGGACGCTCTGACGCAGTACGCTGCGGTCGCGCTCTTTGTCGAACGCGCTCAGGCCGTCAAACCTGATTTCGAGTTGACAGATGAGAATGCACGCGCGGTCGTGGAAATTTGCGAGCGTGTTGACGGGCTGCCGCTCGCTATCGAGTTGGCTGCCGCGCGCATCAAGCTGCTCTCGCCGCAGATGATGCTCGCGCGCCTGCAACATCCCCTAAAACTCTTGACGGGCGGCGCGCAGGATTTGCCCGCGCGACAGCAAACGATGCGGCAAACGATTGCATGGAGCTTCGATCTTCTGAACGAGCAGGAGCGAAGACTCTTCATGCGTCTCTCCGTCTTCACGAACGGCTCCACGTTTGAAGCCATCGAAGATGTTTGCGGCGCAACGATCAATCCTGAGAGCGACGTGCTTGATGATCTAGCTTCGCTCATTGATAAGAGCCTGTTGCTCAGAAAGGAACAGGCGGGAGAAGAAGCGCGCTTCACGATGCTTGAGACAATTAGAGAGTATGGCGCGGAGCAGCTTCTGGCGAACGCAGAGACAGACGCGCTCCGCCGCATACACGCGCTCTACTTTATGACGCTGGCGGAATCGGCAGAGCCAGAACTAACAGGACCGCAGCAGGTCACATGGTTCAAGCGCATCGAGAGAGAGCACGACAACCTGCGCGCAGCATTGCATTGGGCCAAAGAGAGCGGCGAGATTGAAACGGGCTTGCGCATCGCGGGCGCGTTGTGGCGTTTCTGGGAAGTGCGCGGCCACATGAGCGAAGGCCGTCGCTGGCTCGAAGATTTATTACAGGATAGCGACAGGGCTTCAAAGGACGTGCGCGCCAAAGCTCTCAGCCGCGCGGGCGCAATGGAACGCGATCAGGGCGACTACACGCAATCCATCATGCTCTTTGAACAGGCTCTTGCGCTCTACCGCGAACTCGAAGACAAGTGGGGCATCGCCGCAACTCTCAACGGCATCGGCTACACCGTTCACGAGCAAGGCGATTTCCCTCGCGCCACATCTATCTACGAAGAGAGCCTTGCGCTCTTTCATGAACTCGGCGACAAGCGCGCCGCAGCTTACCTGCTTAACAATCTAGGCAACGTGGCAAAGGAGCAGGCAGACTATGAGCAAGCCGCCCGCATACATGAACAGGCGCTCCCGCTCTTCAGAGAGTTAGGAGACAAACGCGCGCTCGCGGCATCTCTTAACAATCTCGGTGAAATCGCACAGCATCGTGGCGACTACGAGCGCGCCGCCATCTTTCATCAAGAGAGCCTTGAATTGAAGAGAGAAGTGGGAGACACGCGCGGCACAGCCATCTCGCTCGACAACCTCGGCGACCTCGCGCGCTACAGAGGCGATTACGCACAGGCCGCGCGCCTCTACCATGAAAGTCTCACGCTGCATCATAAATCCGGCGACAAGCGCGGCATCGCTCATTGCTTTGAAGCTCTGGCGGAAGCAGCCTGCGCGCAGGGCGATACGCAGCGAGCCACACGTCTCTTCGGCGCAGCCAACTTCCTACGCGAAAAGATCGGCGCGCCCCTGCCTCTCGCCGACCGCCCAGACTATGAACGCCACGTCGCCGCCGCCCTCGCTGCGCTGGGCCGGAAAAATTTTGATGGACAGTGGGAGCAAGGCAGCACAATGCCGCTCGACGATGCCCTTGTTTATGCCTTGCGAGACGCGGGCGACTCCGGCTCCGTAGAATAAGAGTTAGACAGCTTTAGTGTTAGGAGTGCTATGAGACATCTACTTTTTACGTTGGCGCTTTGCTGTAGCTTGGTAAACATCAGCTTGTCACAGCAGATAAATAGCCCTGCGTCAGACAGTGATATTCGCCTCTCAAAAGACCATCCCGCCATCTACATTACATTCGAGCGGCGCGGCAAAGCCATTAACATTATGGATTCCCGACTGGCTGAAACGGGAGAGACTTCTAAATCAAAGGAGAAAGGTGAGGATATTTGGCTGCGCTTACATAATAATTCCCGTTGGGCGATTCTATTCCCTACATGGAGTCTCTATTTCGGGAAAAAAGTTTCTCTGGTTCGCCTGTCTGATGGCAAGAGCGTGTTGGGGCTGAGTGACGGGATGGAGGTTAACGCCAAATACCAAGTAGTAGAAGATGATGGCAGAGTTGTCCCGTATGGCGGAGATAGCTATTCCGAATCCTGGCTGCCGCCGGGTCGCTCCATCATCTTCAGCGTCAGTCGGGAGCATCTCTCGAAGAGGCGATCCATTTACATTTACTTCAATTATGAATGGGAGAGCGGGCAAGTATATTCAAATAATTTGGAGCCAGAGCATCGCTCGATGTATTGGGGCTATCGTTTGGAAGAGGATTCTAAATGAATCAACGGCGCTATCTCACAACTCATTCAACGCGAGCGGCGATAGGGTATATAAGCGGCTCTATTAGGGGCCTCGTTTCGCTGTCTGACGGTCGCTCAGTCCGTTCATGCTCAATTCTCGCGGATGAAAACGCTCTATATACTTTCGATACTCTTCAATCTCCCGCGCGGCTCTCTCTTCCGTCCAGCCTAAATATTTTTGAGCGATGCTTGCAGCAGCCTCATCCGCGCCGATGCCTGCGTTTCTGTTTAGTCCAACCATCGTGCGACGCAGCAGACAATCCTTGAGCGTCTGAGCCATCTCACGGCGAAACGAGAAGAGAACTTCCGCGCCCGTTGCTCCTGTCTCATCATCAAAAACTTCTTCAAGTTCCGCGCTCTCCCGCGCCATCTCTAAAACTTCCGTCGCGCGCGTGCCATAGACGCGCAGGAGATGATCCGTTGTCGCTAACGGCAGCTTGCTCTTCTTTTTGAACTCATCGCTGAACAGGGTGAAATCTTCTGTGGCCGCGCCGGGAAGAGATTCTCGCGCTGTCGCGGAGCGCGTGCGTCGCCGTGAGAGTTTTTTGAAAATCATGTCCACCGCCTGCTCCGAGAGATTGCGATACGTGGTCAGCTTGCCGCCGACGATGGAGAAGAAGTTTTGCAGTTGCGGGCTATGGTCGCGTATGAAGTGGCGTCGCGTGATGCTCTTTTCCACTTGCTCCCGAACGAAAGGAAGAGGGCGCACGCCTGAGTAAGTAAAATTAATTGAGGCGCGCATGAGGCGCGCACGAGGGATGATGCGATTGGTTTCTCTCAGCAGGTAATCAATCTCCTGCTCGTCCGCTTCAACGCAGTCGAGGTCGCCCGCATAGCGTTGGTCAGTTGTTCCAATCAGCAGTTGATTGTTCCACGGGATAATGAAGAAAGGACGGCCATCTTCCAACGCTTCCGTATAGAGAGCAACTTCAGGCGCGTCTTTGAACGAGTCAACGACGATGTGGCTGCCCTTCGTTCCTCCGATCAACTGTTCGCCTGAGCCATCAAGCCGGGCCAGCACTTCGTCCACCCACGGGCCTGCGACATTCACTATCACGGAAGCGGAAGTTTTATAAGCAGCGTCTTCAAGCAGGTCTGTGAACTCGACGCCTCGCACCGCACCCCGCTCGATGATGAAGCGATCAGCGCGCGCATACGTGAGAATAACTGCGCCGTGTCTCCGAGCATCCATTGCGTTCTCAAGAGCCAGCCGCTCTGCGTATTCCACCTGCGCATCGCAGTAAAGAGCCGCGCCCCGCAACCCTTCCCTGTTGATGCCCTGCGCTCGCTCTATCGTCTCTTCACGCGAGAGCATGTGGTGACGGGCGAGCGACTTGTCGAAAGAGAGCGCATCGTAAGCAATCATCCCCGCGCGTATGGTCAAGGGTCTGCGCTTCCCATCTGCGTACAGAGGAATCAACAGCGCAAGCGGCCTCACCAGATGCGGCGCAAGGCGAAACAGACGCTCACGCTCGCGCAGCGACTCGCGCACCAGAGCAATCTCTCCATGCTCAAGATAGCGCAGCCCGCCATGAATCAAGCGCGTTGACCAGCTTGTTGTCCCGCTCGCAACATCTCCCTTATCAAGCAAGAGAACCTTCAGCCCGCGCATCGCCGCATCACGAGCAATGCCCGCGCCGTTAATCCCCGCGCCGATGATGACTGCATCAAAGTTCGCGCTCTCAATATCAGATGGAATTCTTCTCTGCATCATCGAGTGTTCTTGTAGGGGCAGGGCTTGTCCCTGCCCGTCTTTTGCCCGAACGATAAATTAACAGGATAGACAGGATTAACAGGATTATAGAAGAAACGATAATGGTGAATGATGAGCGCGGAATGAAAGACGAAGAGTGCGCTCTTCAACATTCATCGTTTTGCGTTCATCATTTGTTTTTATCCTATCTATCCTGTCC
>JBAWGU010000519.1:0-8069 GCA_049593215.1 Pyrinomonadaceae bacterium | reverse complement strand
GCTTCTGAATTCTGACTCCTGAATTCTCGCTTCTTATAAAAGCACTCCTAAGTAGTGCGGCAGCATCTTCCGCCACCAGGGCCAGTCGTGATTGACGTCGTAGCCCCAGAGTTCGAGGTGATGCGGGATGCCTTTCGAGCTGAGAATTTGTGAGAGGTGTTTGCTTCTTTCCGGCGCTTCGTATGCTCCCTGACCGGAGAGAATGTAGATGGCGTCGGCTTGGCGCAGGAGCGGCAGATAGTAATCGTCGTCAAGGTTCTTGAGGTAGTCAGCCGGATTATTGAAATAGACGTTCTGATCGTAATAGTTCTGCAAGTAGGAGCGCACGTCGTAGCTGCCGCTCATAGCGATGGTCCCGCGCAGGAGGTCAGGGTGTTTGAAATAGGTGTTGGCGGCGAGAAACGCGCCGAGGCTCGCGCCTGTCGTAAGCGGTCGCTGGTCGCCTGAGTCCTGCCGGATGAGCGGCAAGACTTCTTCAGTGATGTAGCGGTCATAGCGCGTCAGGAGTTCAGCCTTCCAAGCGGGCGGAGCCTGTTCGTTGAGCAGGCTGTAGCGGTTGACGCTGTTAATCGAATAGGCGCGAATCTGTCCAGCGTCTATCAGATTACTGATCGCATCAACGAGATGAAACCTTTCGTACTCAAGAAAATCTGCGGCGGCTGTAGGGAACATCAACAGCGGATAGCCTGAGTGGCCGTAAGCCACAATCGGCATCTCCATCCCAAGATTCTGGCTGTGCCAGGAAGTTATACGGCGCTCCATCAGTAAACACTCTCCGTTCAGCTTCGCCTCACGCGGCGAAAAGATGGTAGATCGGTCACACGCCACAGGCTATTCGATTGTCGCGGGTAAGAGAGATATTCTCTCACTTGTTGCTATCATGCAAGCTCTGAGCGCGCGAGTTTACAAACAGCAATGCCAGCTTATCTTCTAAACAAATCGCTCGCACGGAAGAGCAAGCCCTCCCCGCTTGACGCTTCCTTAAACCATCTGCTATAAAAATTCCCGACGCGCTCCGGGCAAAGCCATTCAAGGCGATGCCGGGGCGCGTATTCCGCAGTAGCTCAATGGCAGAGCATCCGGCTGTAAACGTTAGTTGCAGCTTCCACAGGTGACTGTGGTTGAAAATCTGGGTGAATTCAGGAAACCCTTCGCTGGCGCTCTAGCCAGCATGGCAATCCTGAGCGAAGCCTGCTGAAAAGGCATGTGCGAATTGCACAACGTAAGCAGGAACGTGCAGAGACTAGGAGTTGAGGACGCCAAACCAATAAGACTCCATCAGCGCCCGGCAACTTTCCCGAAAGAAAGTTGATGAGATAGTCCGCCCCTATGTGAAAACATGGGAACATGCGTAACCGGAGGGTTGTAAGTTCGAGTCTTACCTGCGGAGCCAGATTGAACAAAGGTCGCCGGAATCCATCCCGGCGGCCTTTTCTTCCATCCAAGCCGTGTTCGTAATCGCTATCATATCAAACGGTTGGCGGAAGTTGACGGTGAGGTGGCCCTCCCTCCAAGTGGAGTTCGAGCACACGAAATCCAGCAGTTTTCGCTTTTCATCCGCTTTTTGCTTTTCATATAATAAATAGGCCTTTTTTGCGAGTTCGAGCAGCTTTACGCCTTCGCTGATATAGGAGTGGTTCGCGGCATGATGCTCGTCAATTGCTCTCAATATTCTGGTCTGCTCTGTGTCCCACTCCGCTGATTTTCTCTTGAAGAACTCGACGCTGACGACGCCGTCCACCTTATCCTCGTAGAGCTTGTCGAGGCGATTCTTGTAGGTATTGTACTGGTCGCGCAACCGCGCAACCGCATCATCGCGGAAACGCTTCTCGTCCTCATGACTCTGTTTGAGGGCATTAGTACGCCAGTCGAGAACTTCGTCGTCGAAGACTAGTCTTTTCAGGTGACCGCCAAACTGCTCCTCACTTGCTCGCGCTCGCACAGTATTTCGAGAACAGTCACAAGTCTCACCTTTCCTTTCTCGTTCACAGCACACAGTTAGTAAGAGTGAGCCGCGTGAAACTGACAGAAAACCACCGCCTGATTACAGAGTTGCCTCTACAGGCTATCTGGTCTTCCGGTTACGACACTCTCATTAAGCAAGCGTATCAAGGCGCGGGGAAACCGCTTAGTGTTAAGGCAAACCCGGAAGACTTCAACTCCGAGCAATCAAATTATTTCCTTGATAGGACTATCCTTTGGTATCTTACGCAAGTTATATTTAATAATGCTAAGCCAGTTCGACATCACAGATGATGCGCGTCGCTATGGAGTCAAGAAAGGCAAATCTCCGGGCGACATTAAAACATGGTAGTAGTTCAGCCTGAAGAGACAAGCGCAAGGTTGTAATCATGTATGAACAAGCGCAGACGGACCTCATGCATCTCCTCCGATTTGGAAAACGACAGCGACTTTCTAACGAAGCGACCAAGCCGCTACCGCAAAGTATTGTTCCAACACTCGATGTGGGCAGCAAAGCCCGCTTCCTTGTCTGCTAAGCCTGACTATAACCATCAAGGAGAGCGTACTATCTCTCCCTGATTGGGCCACTACCAAATTCAGAAAGGAACATGACCATGCCCGTAGCTCCCACGCCTCCCGGTCCTGTTGAAGTCTTTATTTCCTACTCTCATAAGGATGAAAAGCTGCGAGAGGAACTGGATAAGCACTTAACTATTTTGAACCGAGCGGGCGAAATCAACGCTTGGCATGACCGCAAACTTTCGGCTGGTGAAGTCTTCGCAGAGGAAATAGATCAGCGCCTCAATATGGCTCAGGTGATTTTGCTGCTGGTCAGTCCGGATTTTCTAGCTTCGGACTACTGCTTTGGGGTTGAGATGGAGCAGGCGATGCAGAGACATGAGGATGCAGAGGCCATCGTTATCCCCATCATCCTCCGCCCGTCTAATTGGAAAATGATGCCGTTCGGCAAACTTCAAGCCTTACCCAGAGACGGGCGGCCTGTCATAACATGGACGCATAAGGACCAAGCCTTCTTAGATATTGAAGAAGGTATAAAGCAAGCAGTGAAGAAATTTAAGTATCCTAAGCAGCAATTGGCAGAAAATATTTTGTTAGGAACTAAGCCGGAAACCGATCTTAAGAAGACAAGTTACAGAAGATTCTGCAACAAGTGTGGAAGTTCCATTGGAGATGACGAGCAATTTTGCAAGGAATGTGGAAGTGAAGGCGGAGCAGAAAAGGCGGTCCCAAAGAGAAGTGAAAATCAGGTTTTAAAGACAAAAGACGAAACAGGCGAGATTACAAAAATCGAAATTTATATCCGGAGGCAAGCAGGAAGCGTCACGGATATACAAATCAGACTGCTACTCCTAGAAGAATTCGGAGTGAACGCGGAAAAGCTCCATATTTCTATTCTGCCGGGCAGCGTCAAAGTCGTCATCGAAGGCGATAGTAAAGTACTCTCTCGAATTGTCGAAGAATACAGGAATTCGGCTGCCCTGCGGAGGAAATTGGCCCACAGCACGGGCCTAAAATCTATCACTTACATTGAAGGTGGAGAGGAATATACTCTCGACACCGCGCCGTTCGACCCACGTGATTTTCCGCTATTCAACGATTCAAGTATTTCGCCAATCAAAATTCTGAGAGAAGCAATACGCGCTGTGCCTGCGGTCAAGTATGCCCTGGGCGTGGCAGGTATGGCGGCGGCGGTGGCTATCGTCGCAGGTTTTAGCATTGATTATAAAGTAGCGATCTTTGGCACGATCATCATGTCCGGTCTGATGTTCGGTTTAGTATTGTTCTCTTCCTTCGCGCGGCAGGGGGCAGCCTCGCTCAAGCCCTTAGCTTTAGCCTTGGCGTGGACTTTTGTTCTTCTTATTTCTGCGACATCGTTCTGTATTTTTACAGGCTTCTTTTTTTCATGGCCTAGACCATTGGAAGTATATGTTGGAGGCTCACCCAGTCCACCGCCGGGTCCGACTATCCACATCACCCATGTTCCTTCTTATGACCCTGTTGGCGGCCCCGATTCACACGTGGACATCGCGGGCGAGGTATTAGGAACGTCGTCAAACAAGGATTTCAGTGTCGTGATTTACGCCCGGACAGACTCTACATGGTATGTCCAGCCGACTGTGGGCGAAGCATTTACTCAAATCGGAAGCGATGGCAAATGGGGCAGCACCATACACGGCGGGACAGACTATGCAGCGCTGCTGGTCAAGAGACAGACATTCAAGGTAAAGCCGACAACTTCCACTCTGCCGGGTATGAGTGATGACGTGCTGAGTGTGGCTACAGAGCCAGGGAGTAGATAGCGTTATCCGTTGCTGCCAGACTTCGCATGACCAGCAATAGGAGTTTACAAGCAGGGCAAACCAAATTAACAATGGAAGGAGACTATATTGTTATGGAGCATAGACAAGAAGTCCGCTCATGGAGCATCGGGCGCATTCTCATCTGTTTGATTGCCATGCTGCTCCTGCCTGTTGCCTGTAACAAAGACAGTCAGGCAGATAACCCGACACCGTCTCAGAACTCTCAGCCCAACAACAATGTGGAAGTAAAGCAGGCGGTAAGCAGGGACAATCAAAACAGCAATCAGGTGGAAGCAAATAAAGCAACAAACCTGAGCAGCCCACCCGTCAACAATAAAGCGAAGCCGAGCATTCAAATCACAGGCGTACCCCATAAAGGACCCGGTGGTCCCGATGACATGGACGAGATAAGCGGTACGGTTATCGGAGTAAAGTTCAGTGAGTACACGGTCGTCATTTACGCCCACTCTGATACTTGGTATGTGGAGCCATATATAGCCTCACCTTACACGTCAATTGGAAGTGATGGTAAGTGGAAGAACGATACGCACCTCGGCACGGAGTATGCGGCGCTGTTGGTGAAACCTCCCTACAAGCCGCTCAGCCCTATCAGGACACTTCCAACAGTCGGTGGGCCTGTCTTGGCGATTGCCAAAGTAGATGGGAAGTAATGAAGCATAGTGCAAAATAGAGGACGGTAGCTGCCCGGTTCTCTTTATATGCACGGTGCTTGAGCTTATCTTTCGAGAGAGGAGTTGAGATGAAGCAAGCACTGGCAGTGTGTTTGAGTGTAACTATTGCAATGTCTGCAATGGCGAACTGTCACGGATCAGGTTCACATTCGTCGTCCAAACAGTTAAATGACTCTGCGTCTAAGACGCAGCCTGAACAGAGTCCCAATCAAGCAAGCAATGCCAATGATCTTACCCCTGTGAGGACTTTAGAATTCTCCGGCTATGATTGGACGGTGAAATCCAGTGGCGGTCGAGTTGGCCCTGGTCCAAACTATTTCTCTGATAGCAACGACAACGTCACGGTTGACGCGCAGGGACGATTGCACTTACGTATTACCCAACACCAGGGACGCTGGTATTGCGCCGAGGTAATCTCAACGCGTAGCTTCGGCTATGGCACTTACCGTTTCTATCTCGATACGATGGCGGACAGTTTGGACCCACAAGTTGTGCTTGGAATGTTTACGTGGAACAACGCCCCGGCTTATAATCATCGTGAAATTGATATTGAGGTTTCGCGTTGGGGGCAGGCAAACAACAAGAACGGGCAGTTTGTCGTGCAACCTTACACACGCTCGCAGAACATTGCACGCTTCCAGATTCCCTCCGGCCTGCAAGCTTCCACTCACTTTTTTACGTGGAAGCCTGACAGTGTTTTCTGCCAGAGCATGAAGGGTTCCTATCGGGACGCGCCCGAACCGTTCACTATCATACAGCAACATACTTTCACCGAAGGCATCCCACAAGCAGGCGAGGAGAATGCGCGAATCAACCTCTGGCTGCTGGCCGGACACCCGCCCGCAGACGGTAAGGAGGAGGAAATCATTATCAGCAAGTTCGAGTTCGTAAAGTTGCCATAACCACGACCGGGTATTATCACTACACCAGAAAAAGCAATATGTCCGCACAGGAAATCTGGATAATGATGAACCACTAAAACAAATATCTTGACAGATTATCCATCTGGTAATAGAGTCGCAGGCTGTTCTCATGGGAGGTGACGATGTCGGACGTATTGAGCCTCTTGCCCACCGCCTGCCAACGCGCCTTTTGAGCCTTACTTAGTAGTAGTTCTGCAAAGCGTGCTTTCCGTACTGCGCTAGCTTTCATACTAATACCTTACGCAGTAGCTCTCAACACCGAACGGGCCGATGAATCCACAATCAACGTCAAAAACTAAGATTGATATTGGAGAATTAAGCCGATACATCTTAGTGCAGGTTGTTCTGGTGACACTCATTTTCAGTCTCTCCTGCCAAAAGAGGGCAGCGCCTACTGATTCGGAAACGAGAGCCAGCGTTGAGGAACACAAATCAGAACTGCCAACGAAAAAATCATGTCGAGTAACGAATAAAAACTTTCTCGCCAATCTACGGCAAGAGTTTACCCTTCCGGGCGATGCTGATGATGTAGGAATACGAATACTTCAAGATTACGGAGCGATATTTGTAAGCAGCAGTAGCGTCAAGCCGCCGTCTCATTGGATGTTTGCCAATGAGGATGAGGTAAGGAAATTTCAGAACGATGCGAAGTTTGCTGTCGCAAATATCGGCAGAGTCAAGGTGGAACTGCAACCGGCAGCAATGGAAGCCCTGCTTGCAGCACGCGCCGAGGCACGGCAGTCAGGATTGGATATTACCCCGCGAGGCAACTCTACAGCGGCCCGCCGCAATTACAGTGATACTCTCCAACTCTGGGACACACGCTTTCTGCCTGCACTGGCTTACTGGTACAAGCGCGGACGCCTCTCGCGCGAGCAAGTCGCCAGCCTGCGCCAACTCCCTTTGAACGATCAAGTCGCGCAGGTTCTCGAATTGGAAAAGAGCGGCATCTTCTTCAGCAAGGATTTGTCGAAATCAATTCTCTACTCTATTGCGGCCCCCGGGACTTCGCAGCATATCTCCATGCTCGCTCTCGATGTCTCACAGTTTTCAGATGAGCGCGTGCGTCACATTCTTGCACGGCATGGATGGTTTCAGACTGTCTATAGCGACCTGCCGCATTTTACTTACCTCGGACTCGAAGAAAAGGATTTACCCTCGCGCGGTCTTCGCCCGGTCAAGTCAGGGACTCAGATGTTCTGGATTCCGGCCATCAGCGATTGATTAAGGTCATCTCCCGCACCATCAAAGGAGAAGAATCTGATAGCACTCCGCAATTCCTACAGAATACCAAAAGATGATTGCTGACAAATCGCGGCGCATAATTGTTGATGGATAAGAGATAGCTCAACTCAATCATTCACGTCATTTCACGCTCTTCCGGTTAGTACCCCCGCAGAGCATTGATCTTATTCTGTATTTCAACTGTATTGATTCTGTCTCGATTCGGATTGTAGAGATTGAGAGTCGTCTGATATTCCTCAATCGCTGTGCTTTTCAATCCTCTATTTTCATAGATTGAGCCAAGCCAGACGTGGGGAGTGGCCCAGTTTGCGTTGACCTCAATGGCTTTGCGATACCACATTTCCGCCGCCTCATAGTTCTTCAGGTAATAATTTGCGGTTCCCATATTGTTGTAGGGAATGTCCCAACCGGGCTGCAAACTAATGGCGCGTTGATAGTAGGGGATTGCTTCTGAGTATCTCCTGTTCAAGACGTATAGATAACCGAGGTCGTTGACGGGCAAGGCCCATGATGAATCAAGTTGAGTCGCAGCATAGAAACTGTTTTGTGCATCGTCCCGCCTGTTTTGAGCTTCCGCCACACGGCCTTCGGCATACTTCCATCTGGCTTCGATAGCTTTATCGCCCTCTTCCAGCACGTGCGCCCATTCATAAGCACGGAGCGCGATGGTCCAATCTCTTTCCGTTAACACCTCTAATCCCATGCTCACTCTTTTGCCAAAGACTTCATCACCAAGGCGGCGAAGCTGGGGCAGTACCTTGGGCTTTATCTCGCTCAATATCTTCTCTTGCGGTTCCAGGTTTCTCAGCCGGAAGAAGTAGGTGTAAGCGTCATCGCTTGAAAGTGTCACCAGACGCCCACCGTCAACAGCGCTCTGGAGAGAGGCAGCGACATTTTCAGGCGAGTTGCTGGCTGAAGACCTTGAG
>JBAWGU010000518.1:0-2741 GCA_049593215.1 Pyrinomonadaceae bacterium | reverse complement strand
TTCTTTATCCTGCTCATCCTGTCCATCCTGTTTGAATCTTCTGTGAATTGAGAGGGCAGGGACAAGACCTGCCCTTACAGTTTTCTACACGCTCTTATTCATCCATTCTTCTGCTCTGCTTTCCCCTTTGACCAACCAGAGTTAATATGTGAGCATCCAAGCTTGCGGGCGAGCGGCGCAAGTCTTTCGCCTTTTTATTTTGATAAGGACTTTTTGATGTTGAAACAAAGATTAATCTTTCGCGCATTTCTATTTGTTCTTGCGCTCGGCCTGTTAGCATTCTTTCCATCATCTGAAATTGCTGCGCAGACGCCTGCGAATAACGAAATCGTGATGGTCTTTCCGTTTGAGAACACGACGAACCGCTCCGGCGACAACTGGGTTGGCGAGAGCTTTTCCGATTCGCTCTCAGACCTCTTGAACGTGCCCGGCCTCGTCGTCATCTCAGGCGACGAGCGCGAGCTTGCCTACCAGCGCGTAGGTCTGCCCCTCTACACGATTCCATCGCTTGCCACTTCTTTGAAGATTGCGCGCGAGACGAAAGCCACGATGATTGTGTTGGGGAAGTACAGCGTCACGCCGCAGCAGGGCGAGACGCCGCCGATGATTCAAGTCTCGGCGCGCGTCATCAAAGCCAACGAAGGCCGCGTGATGGGCGAGTTGATGCCTGACGGAAACTGGGCCACACCCGTTTACGATTTCGGCGACTCGCTCACCAATCTGCAAAAGATTCAGGGCCGACTCGCCTACCAGATTCTTTATCACAGGGACAAGGCGCTGCCCTTCTCGCAGAATCAATTCGTGCAGCAGGCGACGAAAGTTCCGCCAAAGGCTTTCGAGGCTTACGTCAAAGCCACGCAGATTGATGAGCGAGATTCAAAGCGTGAAAACTATTTGAAGAACGCGCTGAAATTCTATGCGGACGCAAACGCGGGCGGCGTCTATCCGCAGGCGGCGTTCGAGCTGGGCCAGTATTATCTCAAGAAGAACGATTGGAAACTTGCCGCCGAATATTTTTCCAGGCTTCAGAAGAAAGACCCGCACTATGCCGAAGCGGCCTTCTACGCGGGACTCTCTTACTGGCGTCAAAACGATGACAGCCGCGCGCTCGCTTCTCTTGTCCCGCTGACTTCCGATCTCCCTCTTATCGGCATCTTCAATAACACGGGCGCGATCTCGGTTGACGCGGCGCGCGATGAGAAGAAGCCTGCGGAGCGCGCACGCCTTCTTGAGCAGGCAATGAAGTTTTTGAAGAGCGCGGCTGACTCTTCGCCTGATGATGCGATGGTGCGTTTCAACTACGCTTACGCGCTCTTCCTCAACGGCAAGTACGAGGAGGCCGCAGATCAACTGCGCCCCGTCATCACCAACAACCCGCGCGACGGCCAAGCATATTTCCTCTTCGCCAAATCTCTTGAGCACATCGGCAACAACGAAGCCGCGCAGGCCGCAGACGATCAAGCGCGCCGCTACCTGCCTGCATACGCCAAGTGGCAGACGGAATGGCAGAAGTCTCAAACGACGAAAGAGGTCTCTTTGCGCCTGCGCGAATCTTTTAACCGTGACGACTACTTCACAATCCTGCGTGGCAGAAACGAGGCCAACGAAGCCGCAGAGAACAGCACGCAGGACCTGCTTGCCAAAGCGCGCGAACTCTACACCGCCGGACGAGACGAAGAAGCATTGCCGGAGCTTCATCGCGTCGTGATGGTTGAGCCGACAAATGCCGAAGCATATCTCCTGAGCGGTCGCATCAACCTGCGACGCGGCGACCCTGAAGCAGCTATCGCTGCCCTCAAGACTGCGATCTTCTGGGACCCGAAACTGATTGACGCTCACATCCTCTTAGGCCGCATCTTCCTTGAGCGCGGAGACCGTGGCGAAGCCATCAAGTATGCCACCAGCGCCATCAACCTTGATCCAAACAATCAGGAAGCCATCGCCCTTCAAAGACAGGTGACGATGGGCAGCAAGTAAAGCAAGGCAAAAGTAAAAAGGTAAAAGGCAAAAGGTAGGCTGAAACCATTTTTAATAACAAAGCTCAAGCTGAGTGCTGTAATTAAAAGGTTGGCTTCCCCACACTTTTGCCTTTTACCTTTTTACTTTTGCCTTCTTCAGTTTGCCTTTTTACTTTTACCTTTTGCCTTTTTGCGTTAGCATCACCGTCGAACGAGATTTCAGTTATGGCGGGTTCGCACTTAGTCTTTGTAGCTGTTCTGTTGTGCGCGGGTCTGGCGGTTGTCGCTGTGATCGCTCTGGCTTCGAGACATAAGAAGAGCGCGACAGGCCAGCTCGATTTGATTGGAGCAGTCGCTTCCGTTGAAACTGATTTAGAGCCGGAAGGTTCTGTTCTTGTTCGCGGCGAGATGTGGCGCGCGCGTTTGCGCAGAGGCAGCGCGCAGGGTTGCGGAACTCGCGTGCGTATTGTCGGAGCAAGCGGCCACCTGCTGCTGGTCGAGCCGCTTGAATAGAATTTTCCTCATACACATCCATGAGAGGCTTGCTATCCCGAAACGCCAGTCCTTATGTCCACAGACGCTCATCAGCACGAAGATAAACCAGAGCCGGTCCCGCATCACTCGGCCTTTGATGAGTGGCGACGGGATGAACGAAGCACAGCCGTGCTGCTGCTGAGCGCGCTTATCATTGCCGCCACATTCTTCGCCATCGGCATCATCTTCGGACGCTGGACCGCCACCAATCAAACTCAAGGCTCAAACAACGCCAGACCAGCAATGCTG
>JBAWGU010000517.1:0-11454 GCA_049593215.1 Pyrinomonadaceae bacterium | reverse complement strand
AGATAAGAGTGTGCCCGAGCGCGGCAAGAAAGAAACGATCAGCAGCCAGCCGCGCGAAGTTCTGCAAAGACCAACGCGCGCCCGCGCCCGTTTGAAGGCTCACTCTCACCGCATATAGCAGAGGATAGATCGAGAGCGCAAAGAGCACAGCCACCGTAGGCGCGATGAGCAAGTACGGCAACGCGCGATCTTCTTTCATCTTGGGGTTCAGCTTCAGGGAAGTTTTTTTGAAGATAGCCTGTATCGAGAAAGACGGATTTCATTTGCCGTAGATATATTGGTCGTGATTTTCCGAGGCATCCTCTACATCATCGGAGACAGGGTTTGTGCCGAGCTGAAAGATTGGATCATCAATAATTGGCACAACGACTACAAGATCGTTCTCCTTGCGAATCTCGACCTCTTTGATTCCTTTGAAAAATTTCTTAGGAACCAGCACACCTTGCTCTGTGACCTTCGTTTTCATCCGCAGCCTCCGAGCGTCAATCTCTGAATCTTAGATTATCACCGCTTGATGAGGAGCATCAACGCTCATTTGCCGCGCTCGATAATCTTCGCAATCTCCGCGTTCGCTTGGTTCATCGCGTCTTCGGCTGAAAGCTCGCCGCTGTTGGCTTTTGAGAGGAAGATGCCGAAGGTGTTTTCAATCTCGTTCCACTGCGGTGTGCGCGGGCGCGGGCGAGAGTTTTCGAGCGAGCGAAGTTGAGCGGGGTAGGCCGGAAACTTTGCGACCATCTCCGAATCGTTGAAGATGGATGTGCGCGTCGGCGGATTGCCGCGCAGAGCCGAACGCTTCATCTGTTCCGCATTAGTGGCCCACAAAAGAAAATCGAATGCGGCTTCCGCATTCTTCGCATCGCGCGGGATTGCCAGCAGCCAGTTGCCAATCTCCGCGCGACCCGGATTCTTCGCGCCCGGCATCACGGCAAACTCCATCTTGCCTGTCACCTTAGACTTGTTCGGATCGTTGAAAGAGCTAATCCACGCGGGCCAGTTGATAGACATCGCGGCTGTGCCTTGCAGCAGGTGTGCGGAGACTTCATCTGCATTAAAACTGGCATAACCCGGCGGCGCATACTTGCCAAGCTCAAGCATGAACTTGAGCGCGGCAATGCCTTCGGGGCTGTTGACAGTGGGCCTGCCCTGCTCGTCAAACATCTCCGCGCCAAAGGCCCAGAAGATTGGCATAAAATCCGCGACGGCTGCGTTGCCCTGCGCCGCACGCATGACGTAGCCGTAGAGCTTGCCGCCACCGGGCGCACCCGTCGCCTCGCGCTCATCAATCATCCTGGCCGCCGCAAGCACATCGTCCCAGGTCGCAGGCTCTTTCAAATTGTGCTTTTGCAAAATGTCTTTGCGATAGAAGAAGAGCTGCGAGTTGCCTACGTAGGGCAGCGCGTAGAGTGTGCCCGTTTGATAAGGATGACGACAGAGCGCGATTGACGCTGCAACGAAATCCGTATCCGGCCCCGCTTGCCCGCGCTTCTCAAAGAGTGGCTTGAGATCTGTCAGAAAATCCTGCGTCGCAAACTTTGGAAACCACGGGTCGTCGAGCATGATGAGATCATACGCGCCCGTCTTCGCGCTCAGGTCAATAAGCTCTTTCTCGAAAAGATTCGCATAAGGAAATTCAGCTATCTGGATATGCACGCCCGTTTGCTTTTCATAATCGAGCGCGGCCTGTTTGAGCGCATCGCCTTCGACGCCTGAGTTGACGGCTAAAGTCAACTGCTTCGCGTTAGAGTTCGGCGCGCTCTGGCAACCCTCAAGCCCAAAGGTTAAGGCAATGATGAGAAGCGAGATGATGGAAAGCGAGTAGGTTGATTCTGTTTTCATGCAGGCACTCGTTACACTGACAGTTGTATTTGTAAGACTGAAGTTAGCATAACAAATAGCAGTCGTCTCATAAATGTTTGTTTCAAGCAGAGCCTTGAGAGGTGATAAAATGCAGAGCACAAATCCCCTCAACGAATCGGCACGCGGGCACGAGCACGGGAGTGTCTGCTGTTTTGATTAAACGTATCCAATCGGGAGGAGGCGGCGTATATGAAGCTATCTCTGTTTGTTTTATGTGGCGCGCTTATCATGAGCGCAAGCGGTTATCAGGCGAGAGGCAGCCGTGAGACTGCGCGAGCGCAGGCACAAGAGTTCCGTTCATTCGCAGAGAATAAGCGCGTTAATGAAGAGGCGGGCGCGTCCGGTGTTAAGGATGATGAGAAGCTTGCTGTCGCACGTTACACGCTGGACGCCAGCCGGAGCAGTTTCATGGTGCGAACTTTCTCAGGCGGACTGCTCTTCTTCAAAGGACACGATCACTTCATCGCCATACGCGATTTCAAAGGCGAAGCGCAGTTGACGCCAACCTCTATTAATCCTGCTTCGCTTGAGATAACTGTTCGCGCTGATTCGCTCGCGGAAACGCGCGACGTATTCACGGAGCAGCAGAAACAGATCATCAACAAAGAGATACGCGAGCTTGTGCTGGAGACAGCAAAGTATCCTGAGATAGTTTTCAAGAGCACAAACGTCACAGGCAAAATCGGGAGCGGCGGACAAATTGAAGCGCGCATCGCTGGCGACCTGACATTACACGGCGTCACACGTCCAATCGTCATTCCTGCGCTGGTGAGTCTGGATGGAAGAGATTTACGGGCGAAAGGCGAGTTCACAATCAAGCGCGGAGACTACAAAGTGAAAGCCACTTCCGCCAAAGGCGGCACTATCCGCTTGAGAGACAAGCTGAAATTCACCTTCGACATCGTGGCGCATCAAGTTTAGAGCTAACAAACCTGTAGGGGCAGGGCTGGTCCCTGCCCGCATTGCGCTATCGGCGCAATCAATGGATTCGCTAACAGCCAAGATTGAGTATCAATGAGACTTGATGATCGTCCCTGCGGACGATGCGGGCAGGGACAAGCCCTGCCCCTACAATGTGCTTACTTCTCTCTACTCTATGGATACAATCTCGGAACAGACGTTCAGGAAGTTGTGCGAGGACGTTTACACGGATCGTCATCTTGTTTATTCGTATCATCCGAACGTGAGCCGTAGAGAAGCGTTGATGTGGATGCTGCTCGGATGCCTCGTCAGCTTGCTCAGCGTGCCTGCACACGAACTGCCGGACGTTTATGTGGGAGCGAGTGAAGACCCGTATGGCGATGCGATCTGCGAGATTGTGCGAGGACGCGCGCAAACGCCTTTCAACCCGCGCCCTTATCTGGAAGAGCTAACGAAGAGATTGGAAGAGTGAGCAAGTCAGTACCGCCTGCGTTAGCTTCACAAGGCAAAAGTAAAAAGTAAAAAGGCAAAAGGGAGGCTGAAACCACATTTAATAAAGGATAGGCTTCCCCTGTACTTTTACCTTTTTACTTTTGCCTTCTCTCACCCGCCCGCTACCGCAGGCGGTACTGACTGCCTTTTGTTCCTCTTGACAATAGTCGTTATAACGAGTATATTGTGAATGTGACGAAGAAGCGACAGAAAGAGAGCAGGCGAAAGAGGCAGCCGCGAAGCGCACATGCGGATTTGTTCATCAACATCCAGCGCACGGCGGAATCTCTCTTGTGGGGCGTGGCGGAGGCGCTCAAGCCCGCCGGGTTGACGCCGACGCAGTACAACGTGCTGCGAATTCTGCGCGGCGCGGGTGAGGAAGGGCTGGCTTGCCGCGAGATTTCCGAGCGGATGGTGAATCGTGACCCGGACATCACGCGTCTGCTCGACCGTCTGGAAAAGCAAGGGTTTGTAAAGCGTGCGCGAGATGGGAAAGATCGCCGCGTGGTGATGACATACATTACCGCAGAGGGTTTGCGCGTCCTCGCAGAGCTGGATCAACCGATCTCGAATTTACACAAACGGCAGTTGGGCCATCTTGAAGACCATCATGTAGAGCATCTGCACGGGCTGTTAGAATTGGCACGCGAGAAGACGAAGTAAAAATTTTAGGGCAATCGTCGTTATAACGACTATTTCTCTGGCTGGTTTCAAATTAACTGTTGGTGTCAGCAAGAAGGAGGCTGAAAAGTATGAGAACGTATTTGCATCCAATCTCACGCGCCCTCGTCGCGTTGATTTTTATCATGTCCGGTTTTGGCAAGCTGATGGCCTTTGGAATGACGGCGCAGGTGATGGGAGGCGTGGGGTTTCCCGCTCCGCAGTTTTTTCTGGTCTGCGCGATTGTGATTGAGTTGTTCGGAGGGCTGGCGCTCCTCGTCGGCTACCAGACTCGCCTCGCGGCAGCCGCGTTGATAGTCTTTTTGATTCCGGCGACGATTATTTTTCACGCGGCGCATCTGGGCGGGCCTGATGGTCAGATGCAGATGATTGAGGTCTTGAAGAATCTGGCGATCATGGGTGCGCTCCTGAAGTTTCTGGCTGACGGCGCGGGCGCTTTCTCGATTGACAATAAGAGCGCGGCGCAAGCTGTTTGAGTTGTGCGAGCAGGCGCGAAGTCTTGCGGGAATATTCCTCGCAGAGTTAAGGGCGAAATGAGAAGAAGAAGAGCTTGAGTGTTTCTCTCAAGTTAGTTGTCAGAGTTGATCGCCTGTAGATGCGATCAAGGAGGTGAGAAGAGATGATTACTATACGAAAAGCAGAAGAACGCGGCCACTTTGATTTCGGGTGGCTCAACACCTATCACACATTTTCTTTTGGTGATTACTACGACCCGCGCTTTATGGGGTTCAGCGACCTGCGCGTCATCAACGAAGATTACGTCGAGGCGGGCAGAGGTTTTCCCACGCACCCGCACAGGGACATGGAGATCATCACATACGTCTTGAAAGGCGGACTTGAACACAAGGACAGTATGGGCAATGGGTCTGTGATTTATCCGGGCGAGGTGCAGCGCATGAGCGCGGGGAGCGGCATCAGGCATAGCGAAGCGAATCCTTCGCGCGATGAGTCTGTGCATCTGCTGCAAATCTGGATCATGCCGAACAAGGGCGGAGTCGAGCCGAGCTACGAGCAGAAATTTTTTGCAGATGAAGAAAAGCGAGGGCAGTTTCGCTTGATTGCTTCCGAGGATGGCCGCGAAGGCGCTGTGACGATTCATCAGGACGCGGATGTCTATACAGCCTTGCTGGAAGAAGGCGAGGAGTTGGTGCAAACGCTGCGACCCGCACGCAAGGCTTGGCTACAAGTTGCGCGCGGCGCGGTTGAAGTCAACGGCCAACTGCTGAAGCAAGGCGACGGGGCGGCTGTGAGCGATGAAGAGAGCTTGAAGATTGTCGGGCGCGGGGCCTCGGAAATCCTGCTCTTCGATCTGGCGTAAAAGAAGATTTGAAGACGAAAGGCGCGGTCAATTCTCCGCGCCTTTCATTTAAATTAACAGTTGTTGGGCGGCCCAGCACTCCTTATGGCGTTATCTTCGCTTTCGCGCGTTTCTCGATGACGGTGGCAATATCCGCCCAGACTTGGTCCCGCTCGCCGTTATCTTTCGAGAATGTAATTACGGCTTTGCCATCCTTCGGTAGTCCTTGAATACCACTGAGTGCCGGCTCGCTTTGCCATTTGCAAGGGCGAACGATAATTGGCACAACCCGCAGACCGTCTTCTCGGCGACGTTGCAATAGGCGTTGCAACTCCTCATCTTGAATGAAGCGCGAAGCGATGAAGTGTTGACTCACTAGCAGTATCGCCAAGTCGCAATCGTTCATCGCCTCCTGAATTGCTCGATACCATTCGTCCCCTTCTTCAATTCGACGGTCTTGCCAGGCATCAATGATGCCCTGTCGCTGAAGACCTGCCAGCATCGTGACCAATTCATCTTTGAACTCTTCGTCCTTGTGCGAATAGCTGATAAAAACTTTTAGTGATGAAGTTACGGCATCGCCTTTCTTTCCTGCCAGCGTCTGCTCCCACTGTGCGTGCAATGCTTGCCGCAGGGGCGCGAAGCCCGCGTGCGTGAGCGGGATGTTGTAAAGGTTTAGCACCAGATCGAACAGGCACACCGGATAGTGAGTCTCATCGCAAAAACTACCGAGCTTGCAATCCTTGAATTCGTGCTCTCCAGCCTGACCCGTCAACGCGAGCGAAATCAGTCGGCGTTTATCGTTCCATCGCGCACGGACGAGTGGCGCGTCGGCGGCGAGGACGGGAGTGCTAAATGCTTTCTGATAGGCGGGCGTATCCAGCAGAACGACGAAATCATCAGGCTGAACCTGCGCGGCTTGCTCAACGACATACACGCCTGCGTCGCGCAAATCGTGGATGAGTTCTTTAGCCCACGCGGCTTGTTCAGGCAGGTGGCTGATGTAACAGCGTGGCACAGCCCAGTTGCGCCGGTAGCCTTTGACCTTCGTCAGTTGCACTTCGTACGCGCTGCGCAAGCGCGCCGCCGCTTCTTCACGTTGCAGCCACGGCGACGCACCGATGCCGATGGTTTGCGGTTTGTCAAAGTCAGGCAAATCAGTTTGCTTGCCGCACTTATAGCAAAACAAAGAAAGCAAACCCTCGCGTACTGCTTCCATAACAGCGTCGCGTTTTTGCCGATGTCCATTAGAACAGGTGACGGGTGGGAAGCGCGTCACCGCTACATCGCGCTGATGGAGGAACTGCTCGAACAATTCCTCAAACTTGATGCGCCCGCTGGCAGGCATTTGGTCGGCATAATAGAGCACCAACTCAATCTCGCCCTCGCGGTCTTCAATCAGGCGGAAGCCGCAGATTTCGCTCTCGCCCATTTCGTACTGCGCCTGATTCTGCCACTGGTTGATGCGTGTGAACGAAGGCGTGTAGCCGAGCAAGACCACCAGCGAGGCGTACAGGTTTTCCACGCGGCCCGCGCACTACGTAAGAGATGTCGTCCGTTGAGGGCAGGTCGTCTTGCAGGGGACGCTTTTGCTTGATGAGGGCAGGGAAGATGAGCAAGGTCTCGTCGCCGAGCGTCTCACGGAAGCAGATGTTGTGCTGCAAGAAGCGCAGGATGGCGGCGTCGAGCAAAATCTGGCTTTCGGCTGGCGACAGGCCCGCGAGTTCGTCGAACGGATATTTGCCCTGCAAGAGTTCGGTCTCGCTCACCGCACCCAGTTCGCGCGGGTGTTTGTCGGCCAGCAACACGATGGACGAGGCCAGCGTCACGAGCAGATCGGGCGTGAGCAGGATGTGCTGCTCGCCTGCCGAACTGCGCAGGACGGCGACGTAGCCGTGCGTTTCCAGATGCCCCACCGCCGTCATCATCTCGGCGTCAGTGAAACGCCAGTCCTCGTCGGTCGCCTGCAATTGTTCGCGCAAGGCGAGCGGGCTGACCAGCACGCCTTTGCGGTCAGGCTTTTCTTTGAGCGCCAGCACATAGTCTTTAATGCGCTTGAAGGTGACGGTCGTCACCGTCGCCGTCATCTCATCCCATGGAATCTGCGCCTTGAGCATTTCGAGCAGTGCCTCCAACCCTTCGCCGCTACTGGCGCTGGTGCTGATGTAGCCGCCGCGAATGCCGTAGCGCTGGCAGAACTGTTCCAGTTCCTGTTGCGAGAGGGCGGGCGCACCGCGATCCACTCGCGCACCTACCAGCACGGCGGGCGGCAGTTGCCCCTTGCCCTTGAGTTGCTCCAACCAGAACTGCACACCCTTGAGCGGTTCCTGACGATTGCTCGGGTCGAACAGCACCAGCGCGGCGGCGACGTTTTCGAGAAAGATAGAGTGGATTTGCCTGTAGACATGCTGCCCCGCCAAATCCCACAGCACGGCTTCGCACTCTGTGCCGTCTTTGCGCTTGAGGCCGAGTTCCGTGATAGGCCAGAACTGCTGACCGTGCGTGGAAGCGTGCTCCTTAAACTCGCCATGCGCCAACCGCCAGCCCAGCCCCGTTTTGCCCACGCCCGAATCACCAACTAGGACGAGTTTGGCAGTAGTGTAGTTGACGCTCTCTTGCGCCTGACCGAGCAGGAGATCCTCATCCAATTCCCAAATGCGGATGATAGTATCTATTTTTCCTAGCGTCGCCAACACGGGCAGGCGGGGATGAAAGGCGAGGCCGGGAGGCCACCCTTCTGAGGGTTCCTCCAACACAGCCACACACATCCAAGTGTCGCAACGCCACAGGCGAATAGAGTTGTCACCTGACTTTGATGCAAGTAATCGTTGGTCAAAAGAAAACGACAATGAGTTTGGATAGCCTGTGTGTCCTTCCAAGTTTATAACCTGATTCCCATTTTTAGGATCCCAAAGGCGGATAAGTTTTTCATCCAAGTCCGAGCCTGAAGCCAATATCTGTCCATCCTGACGCAAGGCCAACCCATAAACTCCCGAAGTATGCCCAACAAGAGTTCGATAATTCTCCCAATTCTTGGTCTCCCACAGGTGGATGGTTTGATCTTCCGAAGCCGAGACGAGGTACAGACCATCGGGTGACCACACCACGTTTGTTATCGTATCGGTATGCCCTTTCAGCGTTTGCAAATGTTTGCCGCTAGCGGTTTCCCACAGGCGGATGGTCATGTCATCCGAAGCCGAGGCAAGATGCTGATCATCCGGCGACCACGCCACACTATTAACTTCACCAGTATGCCCCCGCAAGGTATGTACACAAGCTCCGCTGCGCCCATCCCATATCCGAATGGTTTTATCCGCAGAAGGTGAGGCGAGGTATGAGCCATCCGGCGACCACGCGATGCGGCCTATCCAAGCCGTATGCCCGCGCAAGACGTGGCGCAGGGTGAGGCCGGGTACGGGAGAGCCGCCAATTTCGGTGAAGGTCGGGACTTCCGGCTTTTTCAGTTCAGGCGAGGATTCGGGTTTGGGAGTTGGTCGTGGTCGTTTAGGTTTTCGTTTGCTCATATTCGTTGATCTGCGAAGAATGAGAGGCTCTAGCAGCCACGAAAATAATCGTTTCTTGAGTGACTAGCGCATAGAGTTTGAAAAGACGAGCCAAGCTGAGAAACTTGAGCGTTATAAATTCCGCGCTGGCATGTCAACGGATGAAATGTTGAGGCCCGCAGCTATTCTGCCGCCGCTTACGTAGATGGTCAACTTATTCCCGCCATTCTATTTTGCAATTTGGTCTAATCTTTTGTACCGTGCTGTTGCGGGCTGCGAATCCAGCGTTCCAGAAAAATTCATGTTGCCATCTTCATCAATGAGACTTAAAAAGTTTGCTGTTTACGCATGGGCGGTTGTGGCTTACAACCTGGCTGTCATCCTGTGGGGGGCGTATGTGCGCGCTTCGGGTTCGGGGGCGGGTTGCGGGAGCCATTGGCCTTTGTGCAACGGCGAAGTCTTTCCGAGAGCGCGTGCATCGGAGATGTTGATTGAGTTCACGCATCGCTTGATGAGCGGCGCGGCTCTCGTTCTGATCATCGGTCTGGTGGTCTGGGCCTTTCGCGCCTTTCCGAAGAGGCACGCGGTGCGAACGGGTGCGACGCTCTCACTCATCTTTATCTTGACGGAAGCGCTGATAGGGGCTGGCCTCGTGCTGTTTGAGCTTGTTGCGGATAACGACTCGATTGCGCGTGCGATGTTTATGTCTGTGCATCTGGCGAACACTTTTGTGCTGCTGGCGGTGATGACTTTGACGGCGTGGTGGGCAACGGGGGGGCGGCCTCTGCGTTTGAGAGGGCAGGGGAATGTGTTGTGGCTGCTGTTGGTCGCGCTGGCGGGGACTTTGATTCTGGCGGTGAGCGGCGCGGTGACTGCGCTCGGAGACACGCTCTTTCCTTCAAACTCACTGGCGGCAGGTCTCAGCGCAGACTTTTCACAGACGGCGCACCTGTTGATACGGCTCAGGCTGCTGCATCCCGTGCTGGCCTTGACGGTCGGAACTATCGTCGTCCTGATAGCTGTTTTGACTAGCCTCCGGCGTAGAGACAGTTGGACGCGCATCTGGATGCTGGCAGTCGTTGCAACGGTCGTCGCGCAACTCGGAGCAGGTCTCTTGAACGTCGCGCTGCTGGCTCCCGTGTGGTTGCAGCTTGTGCATCTGCTGCTGGCCGATCTGCTCTGGCTCTCGCTGGTGCTCCTCGCTGCTTCCGCTCTGGTCCAAACCGTAGCGAGTGAAGAAAGATTAGATCAGCTAAGTCTGAGTCCGAAACTCTCCGTCTGAATCCTCAAACAGATGAACACATAATCCCGTAAGCACATCGCCAAGAAAAAAAAGCATAAGAAAAGTTAGAAAATCACATCCAAACTCTTCGGCTCCTGTCAGAAGATAGTCCGTACGTGTGCGTTCCCGGTCGCATTCGTCTTTAACAACAAACCCGATGACCCTAACAAAAGAGAGAAGAGCATGAAAGAGACCATCAGAGCGCAAGCTCAGGGAGATTTTGAGAACGCAGCCATCTATGCCCGCCAGGCTGCGGCCAGAGCGCGTGAAGCCGCCCTCGCCTTCGAGTCTCTGGCAGACCAACTCCTCGCGGGCGATTACAAGCAGGCCAGCGAGACACACCTCCGCGCCGACAACATCTTCGCAGAAGCAGGCGAGGCCGTCGCCGCCTGCGACGACTGGCTGACGAAAAGCTCCGAAGAGCAGTGACAGGGTTAGTCCAAAGTCCCAAGTCGAAGATGAGAGCCAAGCTGTCTTGACTTTAGACATTGGACATTGGACATTGGACACACTTTGGAGGTTTTCGTCAGTGTACTCGGCTCAAATCACTCGTGCTAATCCAACCTGCGTTGTTCTGGTCATTGACCAGTCCGGCTCGATGGCAGACCCTTTTAGCGGCGATCAGGTGTTGCGCAAGGCTGATTTCGTCGCAGACGTGGTTAATCACACGCTGCATGATCTGGTCATTCGCTGCACCAAGACCGAAGAGGTGCGCAACTATTATCACGTCTCCGTGATCGGTTATGGGCGCTATGTTGGCACAGCTTTCGGCGGCCTGCTGGCTGATCGTTTAATCGCTCCGATTGCCGAAGTCGCTGAGTATCCTCTGAGAGTTGAGACGCGGCTTAAGAGAGTTTCTGACGGGGCGGGCGGCATTGTCGAGATGCCTGTGCGCTTTCCTGTCTGGGTCTATCCGACTGCGGATGGCGGCACGCCCATGTGTCAGGCTTTCACGCAGGCGAAGGCTGTCATTCAGCAGTGGCTCGCGGAACATCCGCAGGGATTCCCGCCGACCGTGCTTCATCTCACGGACGGAGAATCGGGTGACGGCGACCCGACGGAGTTGGGGCGCGAGATGATGTCTCTCGGAACGGATGATGGAGAGGTGCTGCTCTTCAACTGTCACGTCTCGTCTAATCGCAAGGGGAAGGTCGAGTATCCGACGGAAGAGGTCAGGCTGCCGGACGGATTCGCGCGCACGCTCTTTCAAGTATCAAGCATTCTGCCGCTTAATTTCTTAGCCGCTGCCCGTCAGCTCGGCGTTCAAGCCGGAGAAGGCTCGCGCGGTTTTGTCTTCAACGCAGACCCTTCGTCCGTCGTACAATTCTACGAAATCGGCACCAGCCTCACAGGCATGTCCCCGCACATCTGGATGCAAGAAGAGCCAAGATGAAGAGTTTTCAGTTTTCGGTTTTCAGTTT
>JBAWGU010000516.1:0-4795 GCA_049593215.1 Pyrinomonadaceae bacterium | reverse complement strand
ATATGGTCCTGCATCTCGTAGAATTCCGCTTCCGCAAGAAACTGTAGATCGTGGCGCGCGGCGTGTTCCATGAATTGATGAAAATAGACAGGCTCGTTAATCTCCGCCAACTCGTCATGGTAAAGATGCCCTGCGGCATGATCTATCATCTCTTCCAACTCTTCTTTCAGCAGCAGACGATAAAGGTCAGGCTTTTCTAAAGCGGGCTGCGACTCCGCTAAAAATTTTGCGAGCGCAATGGCCTGTGTAATCTGTTCCTGCGGGTTGCTGAAATGGCGCACGTGAAAGAGCATCATCTCTCTCACCATGTTATGCAGGTGAGAGCCGGGATAGGCGTTGTAAGAAACGAAGGCGACGCCCTGCGGCGCGAGGTTCACTTTGCAGATGGCTAGAATTTTGTCGCGCACAAGGGGCGGAGTCCAAGAGTAGAGGCCGTGCGCGATGATGTAATCAAACTGCCCGAAGTCAGGCGTTATGTTCATCACATCAAACTGCGCGAGCTTGATGTTCTTCAAACCCAGAGCATCAATCGTGGCCTGTCCTCTCCCGATAGCACGCGCAGCAAGGTCAATGCCTGTAAATTCACTCTCGGGCAGCCCGTATGCCATCGGCACTAGATTGCTCCCGTTGCCGCAGCCGAGTTCGAGGACAGAGCAGCGCTCTACGGGCGCAGGCTGCATTCCCAAAAGCGTCGCCAGCGTCGCCAGCCTGTCGGGGTGCGTCTGCGTGTGCGTATAGCTCGGATAAAGAACCTTGTCGTAACTGAAATCCGTGTTTTCACTCATCTTCGTTGGACCATCCTGTGCCGACAAAATACGCAGGTTGGACGGCCAAGTAAACAGACGATTGCGAGAGGTTCTTCTGCACAATTAAGCGCCTTGCCCGCCGCTTGACAATCAAGCTTTCAAGCTTTATAGTCTCTCGTTTCGGACTAACAGTCTGAAGTTCACAGTGCAACGCTCAAGTGGTTCTGTCGGTGTGGAGGCGTTGCCCGGTTGCTTTGCGTTAAAAAGTAGCCGCTTGACAATTATTGTGGCGTAAATGCTCGCGCCGCGAAAAGGTTCCATAAGGAATTCGGCTCGCCCCAGCGCGTCAGCAAGCGAAAACCGCTCGAAAGATGAGCCTGACCTGATAATTAGGCGACGCCACAGAAAAGTTTCGGCACGGGGAAGCCACGATCCGCACCCGCTTTAGAATTCAGAACGCCCCCCTTTAAGAAAAACTAATGAAACAGGGCAGCCGCCTGCGCTGACTGCCAGACAAGTTCTGGAAAGAGGCAGGTTCGCGCACCTTTTTGCGCTTTCGACAAGCGCGATTTGAAACGTTCCGAGAAGAGGATTAAAGAACAGTGCCGACCATTAACCAGCTTGTTCGCAAAGGCCGCCAGGCGGTGAAGTACAAGACGGCCAGCCCGGCCTTGCAAGAGTCGCCGCAGCGTCGCGGAGTCTGCACGCGCGTTTACACGCAGACGCCCAAGAAACCAAATTCGGCCCTGCGCAAAGTTGCGCGTGTGCGCCTGACTAACGGAATCGAAGTGACGACCTACATTCCGGGCGTCGGCCATAACCTTCAGGAGCACTCGATTGTGCTCATACGCGGGGGGCGCGTGAAGGATTTGCCGGGCGTGCGCTATCACGTCATTCGCGGCACGCTGGATTCCGTCGGCGTTGCTGACCGCAAACAGGGACGCTCCAAGTACGGCGCGAAACGGCCCAAGGCAGGCGCGGCGGGCGCAGCCAAAGGCAAGAAATAAACAATAGTCCGTTGTCCGTTGTCAGTCGTCCATTGTTAAAAACAACTGACTACTGACAACGGACAACGGACAACGGACTATTTGAATTATGCCAAGACGAAGAGTTGCAGAGAGACGCGAAGTGCTGCCTGATCCGGTCTATAACAATCCGTTGGTGACGAAGTTTATTAACGGCGTGATGTGGGGCGGAAAGAAATCAACGGCAGAGCGGATTTTTTACAGCGCCCTTGAGCAGTTGGGCCAGAAGACAGGCGAAGAGCCGCTCAAGGTCTTCAAGAAGGCGATTGAAAACGTGCGACCGAATGTCGAAGTCAAATCCAGGCGCGTTGGCGGCTCGACCTATCAAGTGCCGATTGAAGTTCATCAGGAGCGACGCGGCGCGCTCGCCATTCGCTGGATCGTCACCTATGCGCGCTCGCGCGGCGAGAAGACGATGACGGATCGCCTCGCCGGAGAGCTTCTCGACGCAGCCAACAATCGCGGCAACGCCGTCAAGAAGAAAGAGGACACGCACCGCATGGCGGAAGCCAACAAAGCGTTTGCGCACTATAAGTGGTAAATGGTGAATGGTAAATAGTAAATGGACGAACGATAAAGAAGTCACCATTTACCATTTACCATTTACGATTCACGGTTTTTATCATGGCTAAGTACGATCTCAACAAGTTCCGCAACATCGGCATCATGGCGCACATTGATGCCGGTAAGACCACGACGACGGAGCGTGTGCTGTATTACACGGGCGTCTCGCACAAGATTGGCGAGGTGCATGAAGGCACAGCGACGATGGACTGGATGGAGCAGGAGCAGGAGCGCGGCATCACGATTACCAGTGCCGCCACCACATGCTTCTGGAAGCGCGAAGGCACGGAGTATCGCATCAACATCATTGACACTCCGGGCCACGTTGATTTCACGATGGAAGTCGAGCGCAGCTTGCGCGTGCTTGACGGCGCGGTCGCGGTGTTTGACGGCGTGGCGGGCGTTGAGCCGCAATCGGAAACAGTCTGGCGTCAGGCAGACAAGTACGGCGTGCCGCGCATCTGTTTCATCAACAAGCTCGACCGCGCAGGCGCATCCTTCCAACGCTCCTTCGATTCCATCATCACACGTCTCGGCGCAAACCCCGTTGCCATTCAAATTCCCATCGGCCTTGAAGATCAATTCAAGGGCGTGGTGGATTTGATTGCGATGAAGGGTCTGGTCTGGAACGATGAGTCTAAAGGCGCGGAGTATGAGATCGCAGACATTCCGGCTGACTTGCAGGAAGAAGCCGCCGCCGCGCGCCATAAACTCCTTGAAGCGGTCGCCGATGTTGAAGAGGACTTGATGATGAAGTACCTCGAAGACGAAGGCGCAAGCATCACCGAAGATGAGATTCGCGCAGCGTTGCGCAAGGGCACGCTTGAGCTGAAACTCGTTCCTGTCGTGACAGGTTCCGCCTTCAAGAACAAGGGCGTGCAGACGCTGCTGGATGCCGTAGTTGATTTTCTTCCCAGCCCGCTCGACATTCCTCCGGTCGAAGGCATCAATCCGCGAACAGGTGAAGTTGAGAAGCGTCCGGCTGATGCTTCCGTTCCGTTCAGCGGCCTTGTCTTCAAGATTATGGCCGACAAGCATCTGGGCCAGCTCTCCTTCGTTCGCATCTATTCCGGGACCATTAAAGCTGGCTCTTACGCTTACAACTCCGTCAAGGATACGCGCGAGCGCGTCGGTCGCCTGATGCGTATGCACGCCAACAAGCGCGAGGACATTGACGAAGCGAGCGCGGGCGAGATTATCGCCATCGGCGGCATGAAGCAGGTCACGACGGGCGATACCGTGTGCGATGAGAACAAGCCGATTGTTTTGGAAGCAATGGAGTTTCCTGCGCCTGTCATACGCGTCGCAGTTGAGCCTAAGACGCGCGCAGATCAGGACAAGTTAGGCATCGCCCTTTCTCGTCTTGCTCAGGAAGACCCTTCGTTCAATGTTTCAACGGACCACGAAACGGGCCAGACGATTATCGCTGGCATGGGCGAGCTTCACCTTGAGATTATTGTTGACCGCATGAAGCGCGAGTTTGGCGTCGAAGCCAACGTCGGCAAGCCGCAGGTCGCTTACCGCGAGACGATTACGCAGCCCGCTCCCGGCAAAGAAGTCTTCAAGAAGCAGACAGGCGGTCGCGGACAGTTCGGCCACGTCGAGTTGGAGATTGAGCCAGCACCGGGCGAAGGTTTCGTGTTCGAGAACAAGATTGTCGGCGGCGCAATTCCGAAAGAGTTCATACGCCCGACCGAGCAGGGTATCAAAGACGCGATGGAGCGCGGCTATCTTGCAGGTTACGAACTGGTGGACATCAAAGTCCGCCTCGTCTTCGGCTCATATCACGAAGTTGACTCTGACGAGCGTTCGTTCCACATCGCAGGCTCGCTCGCGTTTCAAGACGCTGTGCGTAAGGCCAAGCCTGTGTTGCTTGAGCCGATTATGAGAGTGGAAGTCGTGACGCCTGAAGAGTACATGGGCGCAGTCAACGGCGACCTTAACCGTCGTCGCGGGCAGATTGAGAAGATGGAGCCGCGCCCCGGTGGTGTGCAGGTCGTGACGGCCTTCGTGCCGCTCTCGGAGATGTTCGGCTACACAACGGACCTGCGCTCCGCGACACAGGGGCGTGCCACTTCCACGATGCACTTCGAGCGTTACGATCAAGCTCCGAAGAACATTGCAGACGAAGTGATAGCGAAAGTTCAGGGAGTCGCAAAATAAGGGATGAAGGATGAGGGATGAGGGATGAACAAAGCGGGATGAATATTTACTTCATCCCTCATCCCTCTGCCCTCATCCCTTAAAGATAAGGAGCGAGAGATTAAGAGATGAGCAAGGAAAAGTTCGACAGATCGAAGCCACACGTGAATATCGGGACCATCGGCCACGTCGACCACGGCAAGACCACTTTGACGGCTGCCATCACCAAAGTGCTCGCTAAGCATAACCCGAAGATTACCGTCCGTGCCTTCGATTCCATTGATAACGCACCCGAAGAGAAAGCTCGTGGCATCACCA
>JBAWGU010000515.1:0-5542 GCA_049593215.1 Pyrinomonadaceae bacterium | reverse complement strand
CTTTAGGACTTGCGACCGTGAGCATCAAGGCGGCGGTGTCGCCAAAATCCTTGATGAAGTTGACAGGCCCTGCGCCGTTTGGCAGATCGCGTATGCTATCCAGCTTGAGCCGTATGTCGTCAAACTCTTTGGCCGTTTCCTTGACCTCTTCATCAAGCGTCACATAAACAATGGAGACGCTGGTGCGCGAGATGGATTCAATCTTTTCCACCTTGGCGTTTTCCGCCATCTTCGCTTCGATCTTTTTTGTGATGAGATTTTCAATCTTCTCCGCGCTCGATCCGGGCCAGGTCGTGATGGCGACAGCGACGCGCACAGGAACCTCCGGGTCTTTACGCTGCGGCATCTTCAGATAGCCATAAGCTCCCCACAGGCAGGTCGCAATAAGCAGCACCCAGGCAATGTGCCGCGTCTCGACAAAGAAGCGCGAGGTGTTGTGCGTCTTCTGAATTAGCTCTGCGTCTGTCTTTCCGTGTGACATCGCTTATTTTCGATTTACGGTTGGTCCTTCTCGTTTAATGGTTGGACCATTTATGCGAGCGGCCCGTGCTCTTGAAAATTGGACCATCATGGGATGAGTACAACTTGCTCGCCATCTACAACCAGAGAGGCTCCGGTTGTAATCACTTGCTCTCCGAGCGCGACGCCCTCCGTGATGGCGACCGTATTGCCATACGCCTCGCCAAGTTTCACATCGCGCATTCGAGCGACCTGTTTGCCCCCCTGCATTTCTACGACAAAAACCGCATAGCCGCCGGGATGCGCCTTTGACGAAACGATAGCGCTGATTGGGACCACCGGAATGTCAGTCTGCGTTTGCCCGCCCTGCGCTTCTATGGAAACAACCATTCCGACCTTGAGAGCGTTTCCCGAATTGGGAATCGTAATCTCGACATCGAAGACGCGGCTTCTGGGGTCTGCTGTCGGAGAGATAGCAGTTATCTGCCCGCGAAAGTCAACGCCGGGGGCTGCCTCTGTGGTAACTGAAAGGGGCATACCAATTTTGAGAGTCGCCACGACGTGATCGGGAACACCGAAGACAGCCTTCACAGAAGACACATCAGCCAGGATGAATCCGGGTCTGCCGGGAGAGACCAGGGTGCCAACCTCCACCTCTCGCTTCAGGAGCATACTGCTCATAGGAGCGCGCAGGGCCGTGTCTCCGAGCGGAATCCGTGCCTCGTTTACCACTTCCCTTGAGCTTCTGGTTTTCGCTTCCATCGTGCCGATTTGTGCGCGCACCACTCTGGTTGCCGCTTCCGCCGTGCGCACCTGCGACCGTGCAGCCGCGAGTCTGGCTTCGGCCACTTCATGTTGCGCCTTTGCTGAATCGTAGTCGCTCTTGGTAATGCTCCGGCTGGCAAACAGAATTGTTGCCCGCTCAAAGTCGAGCTTGGCTCTGTTGGCTGCCGCTTCCGCTTCCCCTAGTTGGGCCTTCGCGGTTTCGACTGTGCGTTGCGATTGCGCCATCTGCGCTTTCGTCACTTCAAGACCGGACTGAGCTTCCGCCACCTGTGATTGAGCCTCGTTGACTTTGACTTGATAATCAGTCTGTCTTACGCGCGCGAGGATAGTGCCTTTGGTAACGAAGTCGCCGCCTTGCACGTAACGCATTTGACCATCAACGCCGCGCACTTGTTGAATGGCCGCAACATAGCCGCCCACTTTGAAGGCCAGCTCAACCTGCGTGCTCGGAGCGATGCTCGCCGAATAGCGAGTGCCTGCGCTCGTCGCAAGTCGTTCAACGGCTTTCGTCTTCACAGGCCGCGCGGGTTGCTCGGCTGGCTTACCTTTGCAGCCAGCCAGCACGCAGGCGAACAGAAGACCGAATGCTGCAATCTGTTTCCTCATCATTTACTCTCGCCGAGAGCTTTTTCAAATTCAGCCTTTGCCGCCCAGAAGGCCAGCAGCGATTGCTGGTACTGGTGATCGGCCTCCGCCACGGATGTTTGAGTCTGCAAGACATCCGACAATAAAACTGCCTCCACTTGATACTTGTTTTGTGCAACGCGCAACTTCTCGCGCGCAGTCTCTTGTCCGAGACGAGCGACAACGAGCAGTTGATGCGCTTGCTGCAAATTGCGAAACTTACTATTAACCTCGATCAGGATTTTGTTTTCCGTTTCCAGCAAAGCATTCTGAGCCTGCTCGGATGTTTTACTCTTTTCCGCGACCTCTCGATTTCTCTTCCCCCAATCGAACACGTCCCAGCTAAAAACCAGCCCCACGTTCAACAGGTTCTTTGGAATAAAACTATTGAAATTACGCGGCGACAAATAGTTCAAGCCGATGCTCACGTCAGGGATAAGCTCGGACTTTTTGATGCGCCGGTCCAGATCGGCCTGCCTGACCTTCAGTCGCGCCAACTTGATTTCGGGCCGTTGCTCAAGCGCGCGATTTTGTGCGGCTGGAAGATTGGTCTCAACGATATTGGGTTCGACCACAGCGTTCACCTCGAACGCTGTGCGAATGTCGCGCCCCAGCAGATTGTTGAGCTGTTCCTTTTGCGAGGCGAGCTGGCTGCTGACGCTCAGCATGTCGTACTCGGATTTCGCCAACCGCGTTTTAACTTCCAGACTCTGCGACTTGAGCGCGACCTGCTGGTCCACATACTGGCTCGTCACACGGTCGAGTTCTCGAAAAAGCCGGATTGATTGCTCAAGGCTTTTGAGCGCGCTCTGGCTCTGCAAGATGCCGTAGTAGAGATGCTTGACTTCATCAACCACTGCCTGCTGTTGCTTACGCAATTCCTCGCCAGCCACTTCCCTGTTGACTTTGAGCAGGTCGAGACTCAGACGAATGCGATACTGTTGCGAAAGCGGCTGTGTGACCGTGCCGAGAAAAAAGAGCGTCGGACGGCGCGGCGTCGTGAGCAGAGTTTTCTGATTGGGAATCGGACCAATGCCGGGATACGTGCCAAAGGCTCCTCTTTCATATTCAAAGCTTAATTCCGCGAGTTGCTGCGAGCCGAGAGCATAAAGATTAAATGACGGAAAGCGTAGCGTCCGCGTCGCGGCCAACTGATCGTCAACTTTAGCGATAGCGAGCTGAGAATTTTTCACCATGCGATTGTCGCGCAAGGTCAGATCAATCGCCTGATCGAGGGTCAGAATTTCCGGCGCAGTTTGCTGGCCTGACACGACCAGACGAGTTCCCGCTTGAAAAAACAGGATGAGCAAGAGGGAAAGTCTCAGCGCGCGACTGACATTCATCTCTACTAATCTCCGTGTGGAAAGAATGGAAGACCTGTGGCCCTCCGGGGCAGTCCTAATGTTTGAGAACTATCGGAGGCTCGATCAACTCCGGCGATGTTGCTCTGGGGTCATCCGGCACTAACTCCGGACCAGTGCCGCCAATCGGACGCCTTTTCCAATCGCGCGGAACTCGATGAATACCGATAGGAAAGATTGTAAGATTGCCGTTGCTCTCAATCTTGATTCTGAGAAAGTGCTTCCAGTCCTCTATTCGCAGCGACGAATATGCAGAATTCTGCAAGCACCCAAACACGTTGAGCGAAACCAGCAGAAAGACCCCGACGAGAAGCGACCCGACCACCCAGCCCCCTGTAAAAATTATAATCGCGGCTATCAAAAGCTGGAGCGGCGATTGAAAACTGAGGCCCAGAACAGAAACGGTGAAGTAGGTTGCGCTCCAACCAATAATGAAGGCAGCCAGCAAGTGAACGCATCCATGCAGCGTCCCGGCAATCCACTGGTACAACTTTGATTTTGTATAGGTGAAGGCCACAAATCCCGCGAGCATCAGCAGTATCCAGAAGACCGACCCTGCGTGGATGAGCGCCAATCTCGCCGTCGTCCCGAAAGCCAGCCCTATATCATGTAGACCGTAATGCCCGATGTCGGCCATCACTTCCCACGAAGTCAGAAAATAGAGTATCGCCGTCAAGAATCCGAACCGGGGGTTATAGTAAAGGAAAAACAGATTGCGCCACGTTAATCTACGCGAAGTGGCTTCGTCCGGAAAGGTCGCCTTGAGTTTGAAACCGCCGCGCAATTCCCCGAAATCTTCGGCATGTGTGGGACTCAGGAATGCGCCGCCCCCACCTGCCACAATCTTCTGTGTGCCGTCATTCGACTCGTGACGGCGATAGTAGTGAAAGTCGCCAGCTAAGAATAGAGACACGCGCTTACCGAGCACATTGTTTTCGAGAAAGGCAAGATTGCTCTCGTTATATTCCGGGCCATACCTCTCGAAAGCTCTGGCCTGCAACCAGTGTGGCTCAGCCGTACAAAGAATAATCTGGTCGCCTTCTTCCATCTCTCTGGCAACACCTTCAAAGTATTCAATCTGAGCGTGGTCAATATCGGAATTGAGCTGAACATCGAGTCCGAGCAACCACCACTTGTGCGGCAGCTTGAGAGCAAAATAGCTGCGTCTTTGCGCGGCTCGCCAACCGTTGAACCATCTTCTTGAACAAAAGAGCCGGGTGAAAGAAACAAGGCTGTCGTACCAATCATGGTTGCCGGGAATAGCAAAGACCTCTGGAGACGGCGGCTCGCTGTAGCGCAGGGCTGTGCGGTAAGGTTCAACCAGACGCTGCTTGTATTGCTTGCGGCTCGCGGTCGGATAAACCTGATCGCCGCCGAAGATGAGCACGTTACCGCGCTCGGTCTGAAACAGATTCCCGCCAGCGACGCTGACAGAGAGTTTCGGCTGGACCAGATAATAAGCTACGCCGTAAGTGGAATTCCAGCCATCGCCTGTGTCTCCAACATAGTCAATCCAGATTTCCTCTCGCGGTTTTCTGATTTCGTCCTTAACGTAATGACCTTTCTCATCCGTTAAGTATTGCCCGTCTATGTCTTCGGCGTAATAGCCTGTGAAGTCGTGAATCGGGTTTGCGTCTGCTGACAAGGCTTCCAACAGGCGATAGTCCGAGTGGCCGCCGAAGAGCGTGGAAACGATGACTTCAGATTCGGTTTGCAGAAGTAGCGGCGGGTCGTACCATCCGACCATAGGAAGCTGGGCCACAGTCCTGAACCGCCAGATGAAGACACGCTGGGAAGGCTCACTCTCCACACGGTCTCCGCCATCATGCTCGATGATTCGACCGACTCCGCGCGCGTCAACTGTAAACTTCACGTGCCACTGCTTATCTTCGTTACAGGTCGTGACAAGCGTGATGGCGTTCTCGCCGGAGTTCGGTACATTCGCGGTTATGCGTACTGCGGGGTCGCCTTTTTTGAGCGTGATGTTGAGGTCTTCAAAGTGCAGGACGGTTTCACCCAGAACATCATCTACATGGAAGGTAAACTCCGTGCCAAGTTTGAAAGTGCCGAGGTCTGTCTCATAAGTGATAACGCTCTTTTGATCCGTGACCTGAGCGGTCAGCAGGTGAGCCAATTCTCGCTTCACCGCCATGGATTCGCGCGTGGCGAGCAAAGCCTTTTCAAGTGGAACAGGTTTCATTTTATCCGGCATGTTTTCATGATTGCTGTGAACGGTCAGGCTTGTACGATCAATGATAGCTGGCGACAGCAGCGGCTGTTATGTAATCTGAAGCGTGTGCATAAATCATCGC
>JBAWGU010000514.1:0-3115 GCA_049593215.1 Pyrinomonadaceae bacterium | reverse complement strand
ATTGATTCCCACAGCTTGCGCTGTGGGCTACTGATATGGCGTCACTCCGTGACTTAAAAACTGCTCTTTGCGTAACATTAGGTGGTAGCTATCCTTTGGAGAAAATAATGAAGAAGTTAGTTTCATTCGCTCTCTCGCTTTCGATGTTGACAGTATCGCTCTCAGGCATTTGCGTTTCGGCGCAGACGCAAAAGCAAACGGATGCGCCGGAGACTTTGATTCGCAATGCGACGATTCTCACGGTGACGCACGGCACGATTCAGAATGGAGACATACTGATTCGCAAAGGCAAGATTGCCGCAGTGGGCCAGAACTTGAAAGCCTCAAGCTCTGCGCGCGTGATTGACGCGACGGGCAAATACTTGATGCCGGGCATCATTGATTGCCACTCGCACACGATGCTCGACTCGATTAACGAAACCACTCTCTCCGTCACCTCGATGGCGCGCACGCGCGACGTGATTAACCCGACGGACGTGGCAATCTATCGTGAGCTTGCGGGCGGCACGACGACGGCGAATCTGCTGCACGGCTCTGCCAATGCAATCGGCGGACTTAACACTGTCGTCAAGCTCAAGTACGGGCGGCCTGCGGAAGAGTTCATCTTTCCGGGCGCACCGCCGGGGATCAAGTTTGCGCTCGGCGAGAATCCGAAGCGCACGAATTTTAATCCTGCTGGACAGGCGCGTCGTTATCCTGCGACGCGGATGGGCGTTGAAGAAACTATCCGCGATGCGTTCACGCGCGCACGCGATTACAAGAAGAGTTGGGACGAGTATCGCGCTGCCGCCGCGCGTGGCGAGAAGAATCTGATTCAGCCGCGACGCGACCTGCAACTTGAGCCGCTCGTCGAAGTGCTCGAAGGCAAACGCTTCGTGCATTCACATTGCTACCGCGCGGACGAAATTCTGATGCTCATCAATGTTGCCAACGAGTTCGGCTTCAAAGTTCGCACCTTCCAACACGCGCTCGAAGGTTACAAGGTGGCGAAAGAAATTGCGGCGCACGGCGCGGGCGCATCCGTCTTCACGGATTTCTGGGGCTACAAGATTGAAGCCTACGACGCGATTCCTTACAACGTCGCGATACTGACGAGAGCGGGTGTCAACGTCTCTGTCAACTCGGATGACAACGAGCGCGCGACTCGCTTGAACATCGAAGCGGCGAAGACGATGAAGTACGGCGACCTTTCGGAAGAAGAGGCTTTGAAGCTGGTGACGATGAATCCCGCCTGGCAGCTCGGCATACAGGATCGCGTCGGCTCGATTGATGTTGGCAAAGATGCTGACGTTGTGATCTGGAACGGGCATCCGTTCAGCACGACCTCGCGCGTTGAGACGACTTTCATTGACGGCGAAATTTTCTTTGATCGTCAACAGGAGCTTGCGCGACGCGCCACGCTTGAGCGCGAGCGCACGCAACTTGAACAGGCAGAGCCGAACCGTCCGCCAGCGCAAGGCGGCACACCGCCAGCGCAGCCCAGAGGCAGGCGTCCGGCTTATATGAATGACGATGATCTTGGCGATGGGGAGCGTATTCAATGATAGGCGAATATACAAATAAAAATGGAGCGTTGAGTGAAGCCCCGGGAGCGCAGGCATCTTGCCTGCCAAGCGTGCGCAAGCACGCTCAGATAAGTTCGCATTCTCTTAAGCGTGAGTCTATTGCTTCCGCTTTGTTCGCGCTCACGCGCTCATGGCAGGCGGGACGCCTGCGCTCCCAGAGGCGTGCCGCTTTCATCGTCAGTTCTCTTATTTGTATCCTGACGAGCGTTGGAACTTTTGCACAGCAACCCTCAGCCATCACAGTTCAGCAGGGCACGATGGGCGCGCAAGGTCTCTACGTCATACGCAATGCGCGCATCGTGACAGTTAGTGGTCCTGAAATTGAGAACGGCACAGTGGTGATTCGTAACGGCAAGATTGAAGCTGTCGGCGCGAGCGTGAGCGTCCCTGCGGGCGCGCAGGAGGTGGATGCGCGCGGCCTTGTTGTCTATCCGGGTATGATGGACGCAGGAACTTCTATGGGGTTGGTTGAGATTTCGTCGGGCGCACCCGGCACCGTTGATCTCTCGGAAATCGGTGACATGAACCCGAACGCGCAGGCCATCGTCGCCGTCAATCCGCACAGCGCGCACATCGCCGTGACGCGCACGAACGGAGTGACCAACGCCCTGACGCTTCCGCTCGGCGGCATCATCTCAGGCCAGGCCGCAGTGCTTAATCTCGACGGCACAACGCCGCGCGAGATGGCGCTCGTGCCTGCTGCCGCGCTCGCCGTCAATTTCCCGCGCGTGGCGACGACAAGCTTCGATGCCTTCTTCAACCCGCAGACCGCCAACATCAACGAAGCCATCACGACGCGCGACAAACAGGTCGAGCAACTGCGAAAGCTCCTGCGCGACGGAGAAGCTTACGGGCGCGCGCAGGATGCTTACGCGCGCGATAACAAGTTGCCGCGCCCCGACCAGAACGTCTTGCTGGCTGCGCTCGTGCCATACGTTCGCGGCGAGCGCCCGGTCATCTTTCGCGCAGACCGAGAGCAGGAGATACGCGCCGCCGTTCGCTTTGCAGACGAGATGCGCCTGCGCGCCATCATCATCGGCGGCGACGATGCGTGGAAAGCTGCAACGCTTTTGAAAGAGCGTAACGTGCCGGTGATTTTAACCGGAGTGTTAGACACGCCTCTGCGCGAAGATGATTATTACGACGTGCTTTATGAGAATGCCGCGAAGCTCAAAGAGGCGGGCGTGCGCTTCTGCATCTCGACGGGCGACACGGGCGCGCACGTTCGTGATTTACCATTTCAAGCAGGCATGGCCGCAGCCTTCGGCCTCTCCCATGATGAAGCTTTGAAAGCCGTCACGCTCTATCCCGCGCAGATTTTGAACGTCGCAGACCGCATCGGCTCAATCGAACAGGGCAAACTCGCAAACCTCGTCATCACGGATGGCGATCTGCTCGATGCGCGAACGCACGTTCGCTATCTCTTCATCGAAGGTCGCCAGATTCCACTCGTCAACCGCCACACGGAACTCTATGAGCAATTCAAGAATAGAAAGTAAGCGAAGGGGCGGAAGCTATGACAGTTTGCGGGTGAACGCGTGTGTTGTGAG
>JBAWGU010000513.1:0-8244 GCA_049593215.1 Pyrinomonadaceae bacterium | reverse complement strand
GAGGTAGTTGAAGTGTTGGGCGGGGCTTCCCAAGTCTTGGGAATGTTGGTTGAAATTTTAAGCGGCCTTGCCTATCTTTCAAACCGGCGGTTGAAGATTTAATCCTCGTCGCTTAATTCTTAAGGCTGGTGGTTGAAGTTTTAGGGAGGGCGGTTGAAATCTTCAACGGTAGTGCTTAATTTGTCAGACTCGCGGTTGAATTCTTTAACCGGGCATCTTATGTCTTCAACCGCCGGTTAATATTTCTCACAGCCCGGTTAAAATCTTGCGCTTAACCGTTCAAATCTCAAACCGGAAGCCGGATGGTTTCCGGCCTCGCGTTTGAGTTTTGGGCTTCTCATCAACCCTTTAACCTTACAAAGGAGATAAAATCTGATGCCAACCAAATATTCACCTGATGCTGTGCTTGCAGACAGTGACCGGATTGCGCGTGTCTGGACGGAAAACACGACCTTCACACTCGGAGAAATCACACTCCCCACTATGCAAGGCAATATGACCAGTCTCAGACAGAAGCGCGAACGGATTGAACAACTGCGCATGGAAATGACCGCGCTTAATAACCAGGTAATAGAGGAAACGGCTGAGCTGGCAAACATCAACACGCGCGCTCTGAGCGGTATTCGCGCAGTCTTTGGCCCCGATTCCTCGCAGTATGAACAGGCCGGAGGGACACGCACATCGGAGCGCAAACGCCCCGCTTCCAAGAAATCAAAACCTTCTTCCTAAAGGCGAAGATAAAGCAAGACCGCCGCGCCTGTGGAAGTTTGCGGCCTCAAGCGCGGCGATCTCTCCGCACAGCCCGTCACCCTCAGCAAAACGGGCGTGCGATTGCGGGAGACGCGCCCTGCACGACGCGCTCCCATTCAAACTTATTTGCCCGCAAGTAAAGCTTTGGTATGATTGCCCGCGTTCCAGTCTTTGAAAACTAGCAACGGCACATGCGTCGCTCACGCCTCAAATTGAAGTAATGAGCATCGCCGTTCTGAATGAAAGGTTCATTCTCACGGCGTACAAGTTGGGCAAGCGCATTTTATTCCCAAACGGGAATAAAAGTAAATCACAAAGTTTAGTTGAATCATCAGGGGGCAACTCCTGATGGGCACAAAGCCGCGCCAAAAGCCCGAACGCCTTGCGGAGAAGCTTCGGCAGATTCGGGATGCTCTCGGGTTATCTCAATCGGAGATGCTGAAACGTCTTGAGGCTGATGAACTCATCGCCTACAACGAAATCTCAAAATACGAGTTAGGATTGCGTGAGCCTACATTGTTGATTCTCTTGAGATATGCGCGTGTGGCGGGTGTTTGTCCTGAAGTGCTAATAGACGATGAGCTTGATCTGCCCGCTAGATTGCCAGGCAAGACGAAACACACTCACCATTAGTCAATGTGAGTTCGACGTAAGAGGCGGCAAGATTGTATGGCTTACGTCGAACTCACGTTAATTACAGCCGGAAGCGGGCGCGGGCAATAAATTTTCCTTTTTGTTTCGGCTCTTGCTTCATTCCTGCTCTCGGAGGCTTGAGACGGCGTTGATTAAATCTTCCGGCTCGACGGGTTTTGAGATGTGCAGGTGATAGCCTGCGGCGAGGGCGCGTGCGCGGTCTTCTTCTTTGGCGTAGGCGGTGAGGGCGATGGCGGGGATTTGTTGGCCGTTCTCTGCTGAACGGATTTGCTTGATCAGGGCGTAACCGTCCTGACCCGGCATCCCTATGTCGCTCACCAGCACATCGGGTCTCCACGTCTCTAAAACTTCGAGCGCGCCCGTTGCATCCATCACAAGGCGAACATCCGCACCCTTCAGGCTGAGAGCCGTTCCCAACATCGCAAGCGTATCCGCGTCGTCATCTACAACCAGCACGCGCACCCCTTCGAGGATGGACAAAGGAGATAAAGGCGCGACGTTTGAGAGCGGCAAAGGCTCTTTCTCCGAAGACAGAGACTCCGCTTCAAAAGCTTCATCTTCGAGAGCCAGAGGAATCTCGATGGTGAAGGTTGCGCCTTCGTCTCTCCCATCGCTTGCAGCCCAGACCGCGCCGCCGTGCAATTCAACAAGGTGATGCACAATCGCAAGGCCCAGACCGAGTCCGCCGTGCTCGCGCGTGGTTGATGAATCAGCCTGTCGAAAACGATCAAAGACGTGCGGGAGGAACTCTTTCGTGATGCCTGTGCCTGTGTCTTTGACGATGATGCGAGCTTGCGTGTCAGAGCGTTCTATCCTGACTGAGATAAGCCCGCCCGCAGGTGTGAACTTGATGGCGTTGTTGAGTAGGTTCAACATCACCTGTTGCAAACGCGTATGGTCGCCGCTCACGCTCATGCTTTGCGCGTCGAATACAGTTTCAACTTCGATAGATTTCTTGACAGCAGACGGGCGCACAGCTTCAACGGCGGCGGCTGCGACCGCGTGCAGGTCAACCTTTTGCATGTCGAGACGCAGCTTGCCTGTGATGATGCGCGAAACATCCAAAAGATCGTCTATCAGTTGATTCTGCTCGTAAGCCTTGCGCTCGATGACTTCGAGGGCGCGTGCGTTGGTTTCATCATCCAGCGTGCCCGCGCGCAGCATGTGCGCCCAACCGATGATGGCTGCGAGCGGCGTGCGTAGCTCGTGCGAGAGTGTGGCGAGGAATTGATCTTTAATCTGGTTGGCGGTTTCCGCTTCGGCGCGTGCGGCCTGTTCACGCACAAGACGATGATGCTCTTCCTCCACACGCTTGCGCTCGCTGATGTCACGAATCGCCATCACGCTCACCGTGCGCTCGTCATAAGGAATGGCCTTGCTGCAAATCTCAACCGGAAAAGTCGAAGCGTCTTTTCTGATGCCGAGAGCTTCAAACGAAATCTCGCTGCCCGACAGCAGCTTCTTCATCATCAACTCGCGCGACTCAGGCGCGACCAGAGCGATTGCGCTCATCTCTTTAAGATTTTCGAGCGAATACCCGAACATCCTCGCAAGGCTCTGGTTGACGTTTAGCAGACGGCCCTGCTCATGCACGGCCACGCCTTCAAAGGTCGCTTCCGAGAGTTGACGAAAACGCTCTTCGCTCTGCTGCGCCGCTTCGATTGCCGCTTCCAACTCTTCACGCCTGCGCTCGTTCAGGATGTGCATCAGCTCAAGCTGCTGGATGGTGCGCACGCGAACCGTGTGGACCAGAGCGGAGAGCACAGTCGCCGCCATCAGCATGAATGCGAAGTGTCGCCAGTCGGGTGAAGGCCCTGAAAGTTTTACTACCAAAGCCCACCCGCAGATGCTTGCCGCAATCACCAGCGCGAGCCAACGCGTTGAGAGGAAGAAGCACCCGATGCCGATGACCAGCAGCGCGACATTCGTTGTCTGTTGAGGCTCTTTGAGAAGATAAAGATGAAGCAGGCTGTTGAAGAGTACGAGGGCGGCGATGCCCGCTCCGAGCGGATGCGCCCAGTTCGCAGGCACAGGCAAACGCCGTATCTCGTAACCAATCAGGAAGAGAAGCAGCGCAGAGAAAGAGGCTATCAAAGCCATCGGCGCACGCGCGTGAGACGGCAGAAACAATGCGTGGCTGACGGCGAAGACGACATAAAGCGCGCCGAGTCCTAAAGAGACAGGATGCAAGCTGCGCAGGACTTCCATGTCCAGCGCGGAGCGCAAAGCCTTCGCAATCGCCTGCGACACATCCGACTGCTCTGCGGAGCGCAGAGGCTTTTTCAGAGGGAATGATTTTCTGATCTCTTGGTCGCTCAAAATTATTTCAGGGCGCACGACACCAAAGCTGGGCGATGTTTCCCGTAGTTTGAATAACAGAGAATAGGCCGAACGTACACGCGCGGACGCAGTTTACCATTTAACGAAGTCAGGCAAACCGGTAATACCACACCAGATAGATTAGCGGTCTGATGATAAATCCGACAAAGAGCGCCGCGAGCAGGAGAATCAAGGCCATGTTCTTAGATCGTTTCGCCTGAACATAATCGGGGTCTGCGGTCAGAATGTCACCAAACTTGACCTGCCAGCGAACCAGCAACGCTATCACAACGATGAGAGTGACAAGGAACGCATAGCCGAAGATTCCTGTCAGAGGAATAAAACTCAACCCCAGAAAGACCCACATCGCTATCGCCGCCGTCTTGATATAGCTCGCATCGCTGCACGCCTCATTAACCCTGCTCTGCGTCGCGGCGGCGTGCAGGGCTATCTGCCTGTCTATCGGAACGGAGCAGTAGCGACACGTCTCCATCGTGTCGTTGATAATCTCTCTGCAATTCGGACAGGGAAAAGTCTGAGGTAGAGCCGACATGAGGTCCTCCAATAACTCAAGAGGGGGGAAATGGGTAAAAGGGGAAGAGGGTAAAAGGAAGAAGAAGATTGCTAAGCTGGATTGTTCTTTCTCCCTTTCCCCTTTTACCCATTTCCCCTCTTCCCCCTATATTAAAACAGTTCGTCTAAAGCCTCTTCGACGGAGCGCACGCCGATGACGCGCACGCCGAGCAAGCGTTCGAGTCCGGCAGTGTTTGAAGCGGGCATCACGATTTTCTTAAAGCCTAAAGCTTGAGCTTCACGCGCGCGAACCTGCGCCTGCATTGCGCCGCGCACTTCGCCCGTCAGTCCGACTTCGCCAAAGACAGCCGTCTGCGCGTCAATCGGACGGTTCTTGAAACTCGAAGCAATCGAAGCCACCACGCCCAGATCAACCGCAGGTTCGCCAATTTCTAATCCCCCGGCAATGTTGACAAAAACATCATCACTAAACTTAGGAAATCCGAGACGCTTTTCCAGCATAGCTGTCAGGAGTGCAATACGATTTTGATCTATACCCTGAGTTACACGCCGTCCGCGACCACTGAACATGTTTCGCATCTGTTGTTTCCAGTCGCCTTCAGATGTCCCTTGTCCTGTGCGTCGCTCCGCATCGTATTTAGAGGCTGAAACGAGTGCTTGAATCTCTACCAGCACGGGCCGCGTCCCTTCCATGCAGGCAGTCACCACAGAACCCGCAACGCCGATGGGCCGCTCCTGCAAAAACATCTCAGACGGATTCGCCACAGCTATCAGACCTGCGCCCGTCATCTCGAACACGCCGACTTCATTCGCCGCGCCGAAACGATTCTTGGTCGCGCGCACGATGCGATGATTGTGATGACGCTCGCCCTCGAAATAGAGCACCGTGTCAACGATATGCTCAAGAGCTTTCGGGCCTGCGATTGAGCCTTCCTTTGTGACGTGGCCGATGAGAAAGACAGGGATCGTGCGATTCTTCGCCAGCATCAGGAATTGGCCCGCGACTTCTCTCACCTGCGAGACAGAGCCGGGCGCGGATTCAATCTTTGAAGAGAAGACCGTCTGGATCGAATCCACGATAATCGCATCCGGCGACATCCGCTCAATCTCGTCAAAGATGCTTTCGAGATTCGTCTCAGGCAGAAGAAAAAGATTTGTCGCGGTCATTCCTAAACGCTCGCCGCGCATCTTGATTTGCCGCTCGGATTCTTCGCCCGAAACGTAGAGCACGGTCAGCCCCCGCGCGCTTAACTTGTCGGCAACCTGCGCCAGCAACGTAGATTTCCCAATGCCCGGATCGCCGCCAATCAGCACGAGACTTCCCGGCACAACCCCGCCGCCAAGCACACGATCAAACTCTTCTATGCCGGAAGAGATACGCGCGTCGTCCTGCGATTCAATCTCGCCGTAGCGCACAGGCTTAACTTCGCGCAAAGTGAAACCGCCGCGCCCCGTCTCCTTCTTCGTCCCGACACGCGCGCGTTCCTCTACAAACGAGTTCCACTCGCCGCAGTCCGGACATTTTCCAAGCCACTTGCGCGACTGATGCCCGCAGTTCTGACAGACGTAAACTGTTGCCGGAGCTTTTGCCACTCTGTGACCCCTTGATGCCCGATAGGATTATTTTGATTGAGTTAGATGCCCAGCAATGTCTTAATGTTTTCTAAAGGCCGCCCCAACACTGCACGCTTGCCGCGTTCGACGATGGGCCGCTGAATCAAGTCTGGATGCTTGACCATCAACGCAATGATCTCGTCATCCGAATGCCCGCCTTCGCCCAGAGAGAGTTCGCGGTAGATTGGCTCTCTCGTGCGCAGCAGGTCTCCTGGCGAGAGTTTCATCTTCAAGAGCAACTCTCTTAACTTCGCTTCTCCGAGCGGCTCTAGGTAGTAATTAACTCTCTCAAACGGAATGCCGCTCTCACGGAGCAGCCGATCAAGCTCGCGGCACGTGCTTCAAGTCGGTTTTTCGTAAACAGTAATTTTGTCGCTCATCGCTTACATGATTCCTCTCAAAGATTGTCAGTAGTCCGTTGCTAGTTGTCCGTTGCTCTTGCTTTGCTAACTGAATGCTGCATATAAATTCTCAATGTGACTTAGAATCAAAACAACGGACAACGGACTACGGACAACCGGCTATTATGGAAATATCCCGCGCACGCTCGTTGCTTCCGCCACTCTGGCGACGGCGAGGATGTACGCGCCTGTGCGCATGTCCGTCTGGTAGCGTTGCGCCGTGTCATAGACATCGCGGAAAGCCTTGCGCATCGTCTGCTCAAGCGTCCTGTGAATCTGATCTTCAGACCAGAAGAATGAGTATTGGTCCTGCACCCATTCGTAATAACTGACGGTGACGCCACCGGCGTTGGCGAGAATGTCCGGGACGAGAAAGACTCCGCTATCTTCAAAGATGCGATCTGCTGCGGGCGTCGTCGGGCCGTTGGCAAGCTCCGCGATGATGCGAGCCTTGACACGATCAACATTGGCGCGCGTGATTGAGTTTTCGAGCGCGGATGGAAGCAGTATGTCGCAATCAACTTCCAGCACGTCCGTCGCCGACATCGCTTTCGTCTTCGGAAGTCCTTCGAGCGATTTTGTCTCAGCCTTGTGCCGCAAAGCCGCGCCGACATCCAGACCGCTCTCCGAATAAACTCCGCTACGTGAATCCGCGAGAGCGACCACGCGCGCTCCGTCCGCAGCAACGAGCCGCGCGATGTTTGCGCCCGCATTGCCAAAGCCATGCACAGCCACGCGCGCGCCATTCAACTCAACTCCCTTCATCTTGCAAGCTTCGCGCAGGGCATAGAGGCAGCCGCGCGCAGTCGCTTCACTGCGGCCCTGCGAGCCGCCGAGTGAAATCGGCTTGCCTGTCACCACGCCGAGTTCCGTATGGCCGCGCACCATTGAGATAGTGTCCATCATCCACGCCATCGTCTGCTCGTCCGTGTAAACATCCGGCGCAGGAATGTCGCGGTCAGGTCCAATAATCGGCGCAATCTCAAAAGCGAAGCGACGCGTCAAACGCTCAAGCTCGTTGCGCGACATACTCTTCGGGTCGCAGACGACTCCGCCTTTGCCTCCGCCGTAAGGGATGTTGACCGTAGCGCACTTCCATGTCATCCACGAAGCGAGAGCTTTGATTTCATCGAGAGTAACCTGCGGGTGATAGCGTATGCCGCCCTTGGCAGGGCCGCGCGCGATGTTGTGCTGCACGCGATAACCTTCAAAGACCTGCACCTCGCCGCCGTCCATCTTCACCGGAATCGAGACGATGAGTTGACGCTTCGCGTGCTTCAACACAGCGCGCATCGAATTATCAAGCTCAAGATAATCCGCCGCGCGATCAAACTGCTGCTTGGCAATCTCGAAAGGATTCAATTCCTCCTGAGCCTGTGCCGTCTCCTGCAATGTGCTCATGCAGATTCTCCTCCAAATTTGTCAGTAGTCCGTTGTCCGTTGTCCGTTGTTTCGATGCTGCCCGTGCCGAATGCTCTATCTTCAGAATTCAACTTGATAATCACAAACAACGGGCAACGGACTACTGACAACGGACATTTTTACTTTTCCGCTTCTTCCTCAATCTCCGTAATATTTGCTTCCGTGAAAAGATAAGTGCGCATGTTTTTGTCGAAGACGGGGCTGATGCGGCGCAGGTATTCGAGCATCATCATGGCGTGCTCGACCTCTTCGTCACGATTGTGCTCAAGGATCGCGCGCAACTGCTTATCTTTGGTTGCCTGCGCACGTTGATTGTACCAGTCAACAGCTTCCAACTCTTCCTGCACGGATTTCACCGCGCGAGAAAAGTTCAGCGTCTCGTCGCTCATCTCATCATAATTCTCATGCCATTCCGCGCTCGTTGCCATTCGATTCTTCTCCTGATTGATCTAAAGATGTTGCCGCCCAATCCTAAAAGAATTATCCCGCGCTGTACAGATGAAAAAGTCTGGAGTCTATAACGGTTTGCGATTGAATGTAGCCGCTTTGG
>JBAWGU010000512.1:0-2967 GCA_049593215.1 Pyrinomonadaceae bacterium | reverse complement strand
CGCGAGCACAAGGGGCAGACGCGTGCCTCCGGCGAGCCATACCTTGTTCACCCGCTCGAAGTCGCAAATATTCTGGCGGACATGCGGCTCGATACTGTCTCTGTCTCGACGGGGCTGCTTCACGATGTCGTGGAAGACACGCTCGTTGATCTGGAAACAATTCGTCGCTACTTTGGCGACGAAGTGACGCACCTCGTTGACGGCCTCACGAAAATTTCTCAGATCAGCAACGTCTCACACGAAGAGCAGCAGGCCGAGAACGTGCGCAAGATGCTTTTGGCGATGGTCACGGACGTGCGCGTTGTGCTGGTCAAGCTCGCAGACCGCCTGCACAACATGCGGACGCTGCAATATCTCAAGCCTGAGAAGCGCAAACGTATCGCGCAGGAAACGATGGACATCTACGCGCCCATCGCGCACCGCCTCGGCATGGGTAAACTGCGCGGCGAGCTTGAGGACTTAGCTTTTCAGAATCTTCATTCGGATGACTACAGAGAGCTAACGGCGCAACTTGAGAAGCGTCGTGCTGAAAACGAAGCCTTCCTCAAAGGCGTCACCGCGCGCATCGAAGAGAAGATGCACGAAACGGAAGTTCCGTATGTTCGCATCGAAGGCCGCGTCAAGCGTCTCTACTCGATCTGGAAAAAGTTAAGGATACAAAAGATTGACTTGGGCCAGGTCTATGATCTGGTCGCCGTGCGCATCATCACGCCGAATGAAGTGCGCCACTGCTACGCTGCGCTCGGCGTGGTGCATAACACATGGCGGCCCGTGCCCGGACGCATCAAAGACTGGATTGCGACGCCGCGCGACAATCTCTATCAATCGCTTCACACTTCAGTCATCGGCTCGAAGGGCCATCCGTTTGAAATTCAGATTCGCACGGAAGAGATGCACCGCATCGCTGAAGAAGGCGTGGCGGCGCACTGGAAGTACAAGGAAGGCAAACGTGGCGCGCACGATGACGACGATGCGCTGAGAGCTTTGCGCTCGCTTGTCGAATGGACGCAGGATGTCAAAGACCCGCGCGACTTTCTTGATTCGCTTAAGCTCGATCTTTATCCGAAAGACGTTTACGCCTTCACGCCGATGGGCAAGGTCATACAACTCCCGCGCGGCGCAACGCCCGTTGACTTCGCCTACATGATTCACTCAGAGGTCGGCGACACCTGCACGGGCGCGCGCGCCAACGGGCGCATCGTTCCGCTTCGCTCGGAGATTCAGAACGGCGATGTCGTAGAGATTCTGACGACGCCCAACTCTCATCCTTCACGCGACTGGCTGAATTTTATCGTCACGTCGCGCGCGCGTAATCGCGTTCGCCACTGGGTCGCAGAGCAACAGCGCGCCGAAAGCATCGAGATTGGCCGCAGGCTCTTTGAGAAAGAGGCCGCGCGTTTTCAGCTTTCGACGAAGAAATTGCTGACAGACGATAACGCTGATTTCAAACGCGTCGCTAACGATTACGGGCTTGGCCGCGTTGACGATCTACTGGCTGCCATCGGCTACGGCAAACTCGTCCCGCGCAATGTTATCGCCAAGTATCTTGGTCCAGAAAAGTTTGAAGAGCTTGACTCGCAGAAAGAGTCAAGACTGCGTAGCGGCGTGCGCGCCGTCAAACGCCTCATACGCTTCGGAGATGATGCCATCATTGTGCGCGGCGTTGACGATTTGATGGTGGCGCGCGCGCGCTGCTGCAATCCTCTGCGCGGCGAAGAGATCATCGGCTACGTCACGCGCGGCAAAGGCGTCGCCGTTCACACTAAGCGTTGCCAGAACGTCAAATCTCTGATGGTCAACCCTGAGCGCATCGTCGAAGTCGAGTGGGCGGGCAAATCCGACAACGAAGCTTACGCCGTCAAGCTGCTCGCCATCACAGAGAATCGCACAGGCATGATCGCAGGCATCACCGGCGCAATCTCAGACATGAAGACAGGCATCCGCGACGCGCACGCCTCTGTCGCGCCTGACGAGCGAGGCCGCATCGAAGTCACCGTCGAAGTCTTCGATGTCAAGCATCTGGATAAAGTCATCAGCTCAATCAAGAACGTCCCCGGCGTGCTCGACGTTGAGAGATTACAAGGCGCGGCATAAGAGAAGGCAAAAGTAAAAAGGCAAAAGGTAAAAGTCAGGGGAAGCCAGCTTTTAGTTAAATCACTCCGGTTGAGTTTTTTAATTAAAAGTGGTTTCCCCACACTTTTGCCTTTTGCCTTTTCACTTTTGCCTTCTCTTCGTTTCCCCTTTTACCCCCTGCTCTGTTAATATCAGTGTTTTGTTTGGGAAGCTGAAAAAGAGGTTTTCTCTACTATGAAGAAGATTGTTCAAACGGATAATGCGCCGCGCGCGATTGGGCCGTATTCGCAGGCGATTCGCGCGGGCGATCTTATTTTTACATCAGGCCAGATTCCGATTGACCCGCAGACGGGCGAGTTCGTCGCGGGCGGTATTGCTGAGCAGACTGAGCAGGTTTTACTTAATCTCGCGGCGGTCTTGGAGACTGCGGGAAGCGGTCTTGATCGCGTGGTGAAGACGACGGTGTTTCTTGCCGACATGGATGATTTCGCGGCGATGAACGAAGTCTATGGACGCTTCTTTGCGAGCGAGCCGCCTGCGCGCTCAACGGTTGAGGCAGCGCGCCTGCCGCGCAACGCGCGTGTTGAGATTGACGCTATCGCGCTCAGGTAGAAAAGAAGAGCTACCGGCAAACACTCTCTGCACATCTGGCATCGCAGTGTTTGCCGGTAGCCTTTAAGGTTTGAAAATTAGAGCGGCGGTCGCGCCCTTTAGGCAGCTTTGGCGACTTTGCCAGCCTTGATGCAGCTTGTGCAAACCTTCATGCGTTGCGCGCCTCCCTGTGGACGCTGAACGCGTATGGATTGCAGGTTTGGATCAAAGCGCCGCTTGGTGCGATTGTTTGCGTGAGAGACATTATTACCGAACTGCGGCCCTTTGCCACAGACTTCGCAA
>JBAWGU010000511.1:0-4372 GCA_049593215.1 Pyrinomonadaceae bacterium | reverse complement strand
CTACTCAATTCCAAATTGGCCCATTACCCGACATTTATTTCCTCCGTCGACTTCAATCATCTTATACTTTTGGACCGGAAGCCGTGCGCTTCGCACTGTGGCGGAACAAAGCAGGGAAGAGCCGCGTTCAGCAAGTCGCTCCATGGGCCAATCGTGTTAGAGTTCAAAGCAGAGGATGAAGAGCATAGCGGAATGACAAATTCGACGGGTACAGTCTCCAGAGATATGCAAACCGATATTGAATGGCTCTATCAAGCCATTTCACACGATTCCAGATACAGGCACTATGTGCGGATTCCGGAACGCATCTGTCGCTGTCTGGACCATTTTAATGTCACTTCCAGCCGCAGCGCCGTTAAGGAGCGGCTACATTCTTACTATCTTTTTATTGGCGTCGTGGATGATGCGATTGATTCGAGCCAGCTTGAGGCGGGCAGAGAAATTCTCAAACAGTTGGAGAACAGCGCTCTGCTCTTCGACGAAGAGACGAAGCAATCAAGCGCCAGGCTGGTGACTGAAATCCTGAAGCGTCATATCAGCCCAGACGTATATCCGGCGGTGTTAATAAAGCTTGAAGAACTGTACAGGGCTGTTGTGCTGGAACGAAAGTCCGGGACGATGAGGGCTTACATCGAGCAGAGGAAGACCATCGGATGCCTGACCGCCGAACTCTCCTACATGCTCATCCGGCCTTTGCTCAAGAGCGAGCACGCAGACCTTTGCCGCTTCTTAAAACAGGTGGGAGAGGTCGGCTGTCTCATTGATAGCGTGATTGATTTAAGAGCAGACGAGCGGCACGGCCTTTTAAGTTTCAGGCCGACACTAAGGGATTATCTTAAGCTCACCCTTCAGACGCTGCACGAAGGATTCAAGGTGACAGCGAAACACCCTCGCCTGCTCGGTCTATTCCTTGAAGCCGTCTCGGATGATCTGCTCGACCAACTCTGGGCGCGCGGCGCATCTCCTGTGTCCGAACAGTTAGACAACACGAAGAGCAGATACGCATTCGGACGCGCCGCTTAACAAGTCGTTCGGCATCATAGTTGACATCTTACAGGGATGTAGGACAATGATTTTGGAGGGGTGATGACACAAGAAGAGATTTTGCGCGAATTGGAGTCGTTGCCGCCTGAAGCTCAGCGTCAGGTAGCGGATTTCATTATCTTCCTGCAAATGCGTTATCGTCGCGCTCAATCTACCGAACAGACTGAAGCTTCTGATCTGGCACAGGAAAGTTTTATCGGGATGTGGCGAGACAGGGAAGATATGCAGGACAGTAGCGCGTGGGTTCGGAACAGTCGTGAGCTTGAGTGGGTAAAGCAGAGTGGCTGATTTCACTATCATTGATACGGATGTTCTGATTGATGCCGGTCGTGGCATAGGTGAAGCAATCACTTGTTTACAGAAGATAGAAAGAGAATCCTCGCTGGCAGCGAGCGTGATTACGCAAATGGAGCTTATCGTCGGCTGTCGCAATAAAACCGAATTGTCTGAGGTAGAGAAATTTCTTCGGCGCTTTCAGAGCCTCAAAATAGTCGAGCCTATTTCTGATACGGCAGTTGAATTGCTGCAACAGTATCGTTTGAGTCATGGTTTATTAATTGCCGATGCGCTCATTGCAGCGACAGCGCTTGTTCATGGTGCGCCATTCATCTCTAAGAACCAGCGCGATTACAGATTCATAACGGGCTTGAATTTGCTGGCCTATCCCTAAACGCTCGTCGCCGGATCAATTTACCATCATCCTCTTTCCTCATACTGTCTGCTTAATTCTGTCGCTAGGTGGAGGGGCAGAGTCCCTGTAATATTCTGCCGATGGAGAATCACCAGTATCATCTTGCGCAGCTTAATATCGCGCGCATGAGAGCGCCTATGGAAGACACTGTGATGCAGGGCTTCGTCTCGCAGCTTGAAGCAATCTACGCGGTGGCCGAGAGCGCAAGTGGGTTTGTCTGGCGGCTCAAGGCTGAAGACTTTATTTCATCCCCTGTGCGCGCCGCAGGCGATGCGCGGCTCATCGTCACGATGTCCGTCTGGGAGTCTGTAGAAGCCCTGCATGATTATGTCTACGGGAGCGCGCACATGAACCCTTTGCGGAATCGCGGGGAGTGGTTTGAGAAGATTGATGGGCCGGGCATGGCGCTCTGGTGGATTCCCCAAAATTCGCTGCCGAGAGTCGAACAGGGTATGGCGCGGCTCAAATATCTACAGCGTCACGGCCCGACCGCCTTTGCCTTTACGTTCAATGAGCGGTTTCCTCCGCCCGTCAAAAGTGTTTGAAGCCGATGTCAACTATTCAAGCAGATTTTGATCGAATTGCGCTGCTCTCGAATGAAGAGTGGAATCACAACAGCCATTACCATAACTTTTTATTGCAGCATCTCCCGCAGCATTGTCTTGAGACGCTTGAAATCGGCTGCGGCACAGGCGCGTTCTCACGTCTTTTGGCACGGCGTTCGGAGCGCGTGCTTGCCATAGACCTCTCGCCGGAGATGATTCGCATTGCCGTAGATCGCTCAAGAGAGTTTCCTAACATTGAATTTATGGTTGCAGACGCACGTGCCTGCGAGTTCCCTGCCCGCCGCTTTGATTGCATTGTCACCATCGCCACGCTTCACCATTTACCGATGAGAGAGATGCTGTCAAAAATGAAGGATGCCCTGAAGGTCAACGGCGTCTTATTAGTTCTGGACCTCTTTCAGCCGGACGGCTTGCAGGATGCTTTTAAGAGCGCGTTGGCTCTGCCGTTGAGTACCGGCTTGAGGTTAATCCGGCAACATCGCTTAAGAGCGCCGCGCGAGGTTCGTCGAGCATGGGCAGAGCATGAGCAACATGATTCTTACCTGACGCTTGCTCAAGTACGAGAGCTTTGCGAGCGTGTGCTGCCACAGGCGGAAGTGAAGCAACATCTGCTGTGGCGCTATTCGATCATCTGGAAGAAGTTATCTTGAGTAAAGATTAGATGCTATATTCTCCGAAAGCGATTCACGGACGGAGTAGTGAATGAATGAAGTGACCAGCGCAAGCGTTGCGCGCGGAGTGGAACGGGAAGGGACATTTGCCACGCAGCTTCAACGCGCCCTTCTCGTTTTTTTGTTTCTCATGGTTTTGTGCGCGCCGCATTCGATTGCGGCAACGCAGATCGCATGGTCATTTGCGTTGCTGTTCTGGATGATCAGGCTTGTGATGCGGCCTCGCCCCGCGCTCCTTCGCACGCCGGTTGATGTGCCGATGATACTCTTCTTCCTGCTGACGCTCGTCTCGGCCATCTTCTCTTACGACCCTGATGTCTCGATTCCGTTGCTGCGCGGCGCGCTCCTTTTTACCATCGCCTATCTGTTCGCACAAAACATCAACTCGCGGCGTATGCTGCGCTTGCTGGCTCTGCTCCTGCTTGCCTCCTGCATGATTAACGTCTGCTACACGCTGGGCCAGCGCATCATCGGGCGCGGCGTGAAGGTGGAAGGCGTTGCGGAGTCAAGCCCCTTGTACGCGGGCGGCATTCGCAGTGGCGACACGCTGCTTGAAGTTGAAGGCCGTCCGCTCTCTCGCCTGAGAGATTTGTACGACGAAGTTGCGAGAGATGATGCGACGAAAGATTTGCCTGTGCATGTTCAGGTCTATCGTTACGAGTGGGTAGGCATACTCGACGTGCCGCGCGATAAACTGCTTGAAGGCGAGACGGTCACGGCGAGGCTCGGCGTTGAAAGCTGGTCGCGCGGGCGCGACTGGCGCGCGACAGGTTTCTATAATCACTGGACCACATACTCCGAAGCCCTGCAACTGATAGCCTCTTTAGCGGTTGGCCTCTTTATCGCCCTCAAGCGCAAGCTGACATGGAAAGGAGCATTGCTCTTAGCAGTCATACTCGGACAGAGCGCTGCGCTGCTCCTCACCGTAACGCGCGCATCGTGGCTTGCGTTCCTTGTCTCAATCTTCGTCATCGTGCTGGTCGGCGCAAGCCGCAAGACTGTGCTGCTGGCTCTGGCGTGCGCGGTTGTTCTGGTTCCTGCCGCGCTCTTTGTGTTGCAGCAGAAGCGCAACGTCGGATTTCTCGACACGAAGGATGCTTCGACCAGTTACCGCGAGACGGTCTGGCGCGAGGGGTTTAATCTGCTGAAGAGCAAGCCGCGCCACCTGCTCGTAGGCATCGGCATGAACTCAATCAAACGCCACTGGCCCGAATGGGGAATGTTCGATAACGGCAGGCTTCCGATGGGACACATGCACTCGACGCCTCTGCAACTCGCGCTCGAAAGAGGCGTGCCAGCTTTTCTTGTCTGGCTCGTGATGATGTTCGTTTACGGGCGAATGCTTTTCCGCATGGCGCGTGCATATAGGCTGGAAGACTGGATTGAGCGCGGCATCGTGC
>JBAWGU010000510.1:0-3422 GCA_049593215.1 Pyrinomonadaceae bacterium | reverse complement strand
CTTAATATCAGGCGCAATATTTTTCATTTTACCTAATAATGAGAGAGGGCTATCATAGCCTTGAATGAATAAGGCGTGAACAGGTGGCGTGTCGTTAAAGTTTCAACGATGCGTTTGCTTTTCTGTTACTTAGACATATAATTTCATGCGTTCGAGACAATCTCAAAACAATCAACTCTGCCGTAGATCATTGGCTGTGCTTGTGAGGCGCAGGGGCGAAGGAGTGAAGTTATCACTATGGCTATTCGTTTGAGCAGGACGTTTGTGCTGCGCAAGCTGCACCAGCTCTCCGGCATCGTGCCGCTCGGCCTCTTTCTGCTGGAACATTTTTACACCAACTCGAAAGCGGTCAACCCCGACACGGGCGTTTCGGATTTCAACAACGCTGTGGCTGACCTGCAAGCCATTCCGTATATCCTGCTGGTAGAAACGATGGGCATCTTCATCCCGCTCATCTATCACGCAGTGTACGGCATGATTATCACTCTGGAGTGGCGGCCCAACAATCTCAGTTATCCGTATGGGCGCAACTGGTTTTACACGATTCAGAGAATCACAGGGATCATCCTCTTCGTCTTCATCACGTTTCACGTGCTCAACTTCCGCTTCGGATTGATTCCGGGCTTGAACGAACTCTCCGTCGCGCATAATCCGAAGCTTGCATTCTCAATCGTCGCGGGCGAGTTTCGCAATCCGATTATCTTTATCGTCTATCTCATCGGCATCACCGCAACTGTCTGGCATCTGGCAAACGGCCTCTGGCTCTTTCTGGTTGACTGGGGCATCACGATTGGCGCGCGCGCTCAACGCCTGACGGGTTACGCCTGCATTGCATTCGGCATCGCGCTGCTCACGGTCGGCATCAACGCGGCAGCGGCCTTCATTCGTCCGGGAGGATTTTTAGGAGGACTCTTTTACTAGTATGGGAGAAGTTCGAGTCCAAGCTTTGCTTACTAACGCTATTGATGAAGCGCTCGCGCGCCGGGGTCAGATGGCATCAGAGCAGATTCGTAAGTATGAAGCTGATGCCATGATTGACACAGGGGCAGTTCGCAGTGTGTTGCCAACGCATGTCGTGCAACAACTGGGCCTTGCGATTCGCGGTCAACGGGTAGTCGAATACGCCGATGGGCGCAATGAGGCCGTTGACGTTACCGAACCCGTAATCTTCAACATTTACGGCAGAGACACAACAGAAGAAGCTCTTGTCCTCGGTGATGAAGTCTTGATTGGTCAGACGGTGCTTGAGAAGTTGGATTTGCTTGTGGATTGCACAGAGCGACGGCTTGTGCCGAATCCGGCGCATCCGGATCAGCCTGTAACAAAGGTTAAGTGAGGGATACTTTACTAATATGGCAACAGCAGGAAGCAACGGCATCAAGATCGCAATCGTCGGCGGCGGACTCGCCGGACTCGCTGCGGCAATGAAGATTGCAGAGAAGGGACATGCAGTTGATCTCTTCTCTGTGGTCCCAGTGAAACGCTCGCATTCCGTCTGCGCGCAGGGCGGCATCAACGGCGCGGTCAACACCAAAGGCGAAGGCGATTCGACCTGGGAACATTTCGACGACACGGTTTACGGCGGAGATTTTCTTGCCAATCAACCTCCCGCCAAAGCGATGTGCGAGATGGCTCCTGCGATTATCTATCTCTTCGACCGCATGGGCGTTCCCTTCTCGCGCACGAAAGAGGGTCTGCTGGATTTCCGTCGCTTCGGCGGCACGAAGCATCACCGCACGGCCTTCGCTGGCGCATCAACCGGACAACAACTTCTCTACGCGCTGGATGAACAGGTGCGCCGCCATGAAGTCGGCGGCAAAGTTCAGAAGTACGAAGGATGGGAGATGATGTCGCTCATCCTTGACGATCATCAAGTTTGTCGCGGCCTCATCGCCATGAATCTACAGACGCTTGAGCTGAAGGCTTTCAAAGCCGATGCCGTGATTATGGCGACGGGCGGGCCGGGTTTGATTTTCGGCAAGTCAACAAACTCTATGGTCTGCACGGGCAGCGCCGTCTCCGCCTGCTATCAACAGGGCGCGAAGTATGCCAACGGCGAGTTTATACAGGTCCACCCGACTTCGATTCCGGGCGAAGACAAGCTGCGCCTGATGTCAGAGTCTGCACGCGGCGAAGGCGGGCGCGTCTGGGTCCCGCGCAAAGAAGGCGACACACGACCGCCTTCATCAATCCCTGAAAAAGAGCGCTGGTATTTTCTTGAAGAGAAATATCCTGCTTACGGCAACCTCGTTCCGCGCGACATCGCCACACGCGAAATCTTTCAAGTCTGTCTTGATGGGATGGGCATTGGCGGCGACAATCAAGTCTATCTTGACCTTACGCATATCCCTGCGGAGACGCTTGATCGCAAGCTCGGCGCGATTCTTGAAATCTACGAGATGTTTGTCGGCGACGACCCGCGCCACGTGCCCATGAGAATTTTTCCCGGCGTACATTATTCAATGGGGGGGTTGTGGGTTGATTTCGACCAGCGCACAAACATTCCCGGCCTTCTCGCCGCAGGCGAATGCGACTATTCGATTCACGGCGCAAACCGTCTCGGCGCAAACTCGCTGGTCAGTTGCGTCTATGGCGGCTTCGTCGCCGCGCCCGCCGCCATCGAGTTTGCCCAGAGCGTTCAACGCAACGGCGCGGACGGCTCAAGCCTCTACGAGCAGGAGTTGAGACGACAGGAAGAGATCAATCAGAATCTCATCAAGCAAAGCGGCACGGAGAACCAGTACAAGCTGCATGAAGAGATGGGCAAGTGGATGACGGATAACGTGACGGTCGTGCGCTACAACGACAAGTTGAAGGCGACGGATGAGAAACTGCTTGAATTGATGGACCGTTACAAGCGCATCTCGATTAACGATTCAAACCTGTGGGCAACGATGGCCCTGCCGCACGCGCGCCACTTGAAGAACATGCTTGAGCTGGCGCGCGTCATCACGCTTGGCGCTCTCAATCGCAACGAGTCGCGCGGCGCGCATTACAAACCGGACTTCCCCAAACGCGATGACGAGAATTTCCTCAAGACGACCATCGCAGAATATTCGGGCGAAGGCCCCGTGCTCTCTTACGAAGCGGTTGACACTTCGCTCCTCAAACCGCGCGTGCGCGACTACAGCCACAACAAACAGGAGACCGCGACAGTCGCGGCTTCAGCGTCCGCATCCGGTCTGCCGCCCAAAGACGGCGCGCAACAAGTGCCGCAGGAAGGCTCGGAACTGAAGCCCAAAGATTTAAGCGGCGCAGTCGTCTGGTCGCAGAACAAAGAAGAGGTCAACGCAACTGAAGAAGACGCGACACGTAAAGAACAGGGCAAAGGCATAGAGGACGCGGGAGGCAAATCGGACAAGCTATGAGCGCGAACACACAGCACGCACCTAAACCGCAAACACAACGAACGCCGCCCAGCA
>JBAWGU010000509.1:0-16387 GCA_049593215.1 Pyrinomonadaceae bacterium | reverse complement strand
CCCATGACTTACGTCGTGGGCTACTGTTATATCGCCCCTACCGGGGCTGATTGCCTTGCTTTCAGTCTGTCGCGGCAGCGTGGTAGTTGACTTCCGGCTCTGCGCTGACTGTCGCCGTCGCGTCGCCTGTTTCTTCGACACGCTTGTTGACGCGCCCGTTGCTGCTTGTCTCGGTCGTCACTTCGTTCAAAGTTCCCGCTTCCGCTTTCTTCGCTTCGTTGACGTATGTGAGCCAGGGGCCGGGCGCGGGACGGTTGCCGGAAGTAATCTCGAAGAAGACTGTCTGGATGCGCTCTGTGATTTCGCCGCGAGTGCCTGTGCCGACCTTGATGCGATCAACGGAGCGAATCGGCGTAATCTCAGCCGCAGTGCCGGAGAAGAAGACTTCATCCGCGACGTAGAGGGCGGCGCGTTGAATGCCCGTCTCGACGACGGGAATCTCAAGCTCTCTGCAAATCTGAATGACGCTATCGCGCGTGATGCCCGGAAGGATCGAAGACGAAAGCGGCGGCGTGATAACACGGCCTCCGCCGACGACGAAGATGTTCTCGCCGGAGCCTTCAGAGACGAACCCGCGATCATCCAGCGCGATGCCTTCGGCAAAGCCGTTGAGGATTGCCTCCATCTTAATGAGCTGCGAGTTCATGTAGTTTGCGCCGGACTTCGCCATCGCGGGCATAGAGTTTGGCGTCAGACGATTCCACGTTGAGACCTGCACGTCAACGCCCTGTTCAATCGCTTCGTCGCCGAGATACTTGCCCCAGTCCCACGCGCCGATGTAGCAGGACAGAGGATTCGGGAAAGGATTGACGCCGAAAGCAGGACGCTCTTCGTCAAGACTGCGAAAGATGATCGGGCGAATGTAGCACTGTTCAAGGCCGCCTCGACGCGCAAGCTCGACAGCCGCATCGCACAACTCGTCAATCTGCCAGTCGTGGTCCATACGGTAAATCTTGGCGGAGTTTAAGAGCCGTTGCATGTGCTCACGCAGACGAAAGATGGCCGGGCCGCGTTTAGTTGCATAACAGCGTATGCCCTCGAAGACGCTCGAACCGTAATGCAGCACATGCGACATGACATGCACGCGCGCATCGTTCCAATTTATAAACTCACCGTCGTGCCAGATTTCCTGAACAATGCGAGGTGTCGCTACGTCTTTCGCTCTGCCATCTTTTGTGAACATATATTTTTCTACTCCTTTTGATGTAGGGGTGATGAAGAAAGGTGGCCGCAGTTGCTATAGCTTTATGAAAACGGAACTCAAGCTAATTCCCCAACGGATTAGACTAAAACCGCCTTGAACTTTTCCGCCCGCTCACTGCCTGATTAAGTTAGGACAATACAGTAAAAATGCGCCGCTTGGCAAGGCACGCTTGATTCTTCCGCCGCTCACACGTACCATCGAAATGCTTTAACGATTTAACCGAAATCGCACGCCGTTAAGAGACTCAGAGAGAGCGAATGAAGAAAGTTAAGCTCATTCTTCACTTTTGCCTTTTACCTTTTTCCCTTTGCCTTCTTTTCACCAACTGTCACATGGAAAAAAAGAACGAAAGCCCGACAGCTTCCACTTCATCAACAAACACCGCGACCAGCTCAAACAACAGCGTCAGCGATCCGCTCATCGTTCATCGTCACGCAATAGCGATAGACATGCACGCGGACGTAACGCAGCGCATGGTTGATGAGAAACTAGACATCAACCAACGACTTGCGGACGGACATTTCGACGCCGTGCGCGCGAAAGAGGGCGGACTCGACGCGCAATTCTTCTCCATCTGGGTTGAGCCTGAGCTTTACGGCGGAGGCGGCGCGTCAGCGATGAAGCGCGCCGACGATCAGATCGCAGCCGTGCGCTCTCTTGCAGAGAAACATCCCGAAGCATGGGAGATGGCAGAGACCGCCGCAGACATTCGCCGCATCGCGGGCAGTGGAAAGCTCGCCGCTTTGATGGGACTCGAAGGCTGCTACGCGCTCGATGAAAAATTGGAGAACGTCGAACGCTATTACCGTATGGGCGTGCGCTACATGTCTGTGACGTGGAGCGTCAGCACCAGTTGGGCAGGCTCTAGCGGCGACGTTGCTGGACGCACGCGCGGCCTCAACGATTTCGGCAAAAACGTCATACGCGAGATGAATCGTCTAGGCGTGATGGTTGATGTCTCGCACGTCTCTGACAAAACTTTCTGGGACATCATCAACACCTCCACGAAGCCCATCATCGCCACGCACTCAGGCTGCCGCGCTCTCGCTAATGTTGCGCGCAATCTCGACGACGACATGCTGCGCGCGCTGGCGAAAAACGGAGGCGTCTGCTGCGTCCTCTTCTACCCGGAATTTCTCGAACCCGGCTGGAGCGAAAAGAAAAAGGCTGTTGACGCTCAGATTGCCACGGAAGTCCATAAAGCTTCGGCTGAAGAAACTCGCAGCATCGCCTTTAAGAAGATGGCGCGTGATCGTGTGCGTGCCAAAGCTTATGCACAGAAGCTTCCGCCCGTCACCGTCTCGCGCCTCGTTGACCACATTGACCACATCGTCAAACTCGTCGGCATAGACCACGTTGGCATCGGCTCGGACTTCGACGGCATCCTCGCCACGCCGCGCGGCCTCTCAAATGTCGCAGAGCTTCCGAACTTAACAAAGGAACTTTTGCGACGCGGCTATTCCGAACAAGATATAGATAAGATTCTCGGCGGCAACATTCTGCGCGTGATGGAGCAAGTCGAGCAGCATTGATTCCATGAGCCAACCCGTTAAAGAAATAATGAGTCAAGTTCCTAAAATAGGTTTTCATGCGCCTATCGCGGGCGGCTTACAAAATGCGCTTCTGAAATCACACAATCTTAACTGCGACGCAGTGCAAATCTTTTCGCGCAATCCGCGTGGGTGGAGCGCGCGGCCTTTGACGGATGAAGAGATTGCTAACTTTCGTTCTGTTCGTGCCGAGACGAAGATTGATCCGGTCGCTATACACTGCAACTATCTCGTTAATCTCGCCGCCGCGAATCCTGAGATAAGGGAGAAATCTCGCGCGTCGTTTCGTGAAGAGGTTGAGCGCGGCATACGCCTCGGCGCGGATTATCTGGTCGTGCATCCGGGCAGCGCAAAGGGTGCGTGCGAAGAGGATGGCATCAGGACATGCGCGTTGACTTTGAAAGAAGCCTGCGATGGAATAGACTTCGGCGAGTTTCGCATTCTGCTTGAAAACACTGCGGGGCAGGGCGAGTGCATCGGCTATCGCTTCGAGCACCTGAGAGACATCATCGCGGCCTGCCCCGAGCTTCGTCTGGGCGTCTGCCTCGACACGGCTCATGCTTTCACTTCCGGCTACGACCTGCGCGACGAGGATGGCTTTCAGGCGACTATCGAATCGCTTGAGAGAAACGTGGGAACGTTGAACGTGCGCGCCGTTCATTTCAACGACTCAAAGGCCGAATATAATTCGCGCGTTGATCGTCACTGGCACATCGGACTCGGGCACATAGGGCTTGACGCCTTGCGCCGTATCGCGCAACATCCAAGCCTTGCGCACGCCGCCTTTCTGCTTGAGACGCCGCAAGACGAAACACGAGACGACGCGCGCAATCTGGAAACGCTTCGCTCTTTCGTGGCGGAAAAAATTGCTGGCTTCAAATAACCAAACTTGAAAAAGGAGATCACAGGAAATGAAAATTCACTCCGGCTTGCTCGCTCTCGCGTTGATGGTCTGTGCCGTGCTGGCTTGTAGCGGCGGCAATAAGAATGCTTCCAATGGAAACTCAAACAACGCCAACAACTCCAACACCAGGAACTCTTCATCAAGCTCTTCCTCCGGCGTACATCTGGACGACCTCTACATGGCAAAGAACGATAATGGCAAGGCGGGAGAAAAGACCACGAGCTTCAGCCCTTCGGATCACAGAATTTATGCTGTGGGAAAATTGAGCAACTCGGATTCCGGGACCAAGATTAAATTTGTCTGGTATGCCGTTGACGCTGGCAACGCAAATAACGAGAAGATTCAGGAGATAAACTACGAGACGAAGATTCTTGAGAATCAGGTGAGCGGCCACCTTGAGCTTCCCAAAGACTGGCCGACAGGCAAATATAAGGTGGAAGCTTACGTCAACGGAAATTTGGAGAAGACGGTTGAATACACGGTCGAATAAATAAAAGCGGATTGCCGGACCCACAAGAGCAAAGCGGAAGAATGAAGGTCTGACCATTCAAGTTAAATCGTCAGACCTTCATCCTCTCTTGGAATAATATGGCCTTCATTGAAGGCTTAACAGCACCAGAATCTCACCTTCACCGCTTGCCAGAGGCTCTAATGCTTTTCCGATAATTGTGCCGGGGCGGTGCAGCAGCGTGCCAGCCACCTTGATCGGCTGCGATCTCATCGCCATGCCCGGCTTATTGCTGGTCACGAGCAAGTCGCCAATCCTGACGGGATGCCTGCTCGCATCAACCTTAACTCTTACACGCCCCGTCGTGGCGACCATCACTTTTCCCGCTCCGCCTTCACCAAGCACTACGCCGGGCTGCGCCGACACAACGCCCGCCACGTGCGTGTCATAAGCGCGTGCGGAAGGAGAGACTGCGTTGCTTTGCATGAGGTCCAAACTGACAACAGTGCTGGCGGCGATTTGCCGGCGCGCGGGCACCCACTCGGCCACATCCTGATATTTAGCGGCGATGTTGCCTGAGATTGTCGCGTTACCTGTGACACGGATGTCGCCAGTCACATCAAGTTTCGCGCTTGGCGAGATTGTCCCTATGCCCACGTTGCCGCTGAAATAACTGTTGTAGCCCGTGTTGTCATAGATTGCGTAATTGCCGGACGGGATCGTCAGTTTGCCCATCAACAAGTGCGTGTTATTAGTCGCGCCGAGGTTTGGAGCCTGCCCAGTCGCTAAAGCCGCATACGATGTCACAATGCCCGGGCCTTGCTTCACATCTACGAAGAAGCCGAACTGATTGGGCACCGTGACGCCTGAGTTTACTGTGGGCAGAGCGTAAAGCAGTATGGAATTGGCGGAGGGGCTTGCCACCTGTACGGGAGCCACTTGCAATGACCTGTCATACTGAGTGCCGTTGAGATTGTTCCCTAGCAGCAGCCCGGTGGTGGCTCCGTACCCGCCGAACTGACCGATGTGTAAGAGTGATGAGGGATTGTTCGTGCCGATACCGATGTTACCGTTTGATTCTGTGACAATAGAGTCGCCCAGCACGCCACCGTCAGCTATCCACTTGGCGAGGCGACCCACTGTGCCCGTGCCCGACGTTGATGGGATGATGTTGCCTTGCGCATCCTTCCTGCCGCTCAACCCTGTGGTTTGCACTGTACCGTCAGCGAACTCAAATCCTTTGGCGGTGTACATGAAGCCGGAAGCGCGGATATTACCCGCCACGTCTAGTTTGGCTTGTGGCGTCTGCACGCCCACCCCCAGATTACCATCCGGGGTCAGCCGCATCAGTTCTCTATCCTTCCCGGCAAAGAAATCTCCGGCGCGAAACGTCAGCCCCCCGCGAGTGCTGACGACCTGCCCGTCTTCGCCATTGTGGACCAGCAGTGTGGTGGCGGTTGCGTTGCTATCAGTCACAGGTGCCAGCGCCTTCTCCGACTTAGCGTCTGCGGCCTGCGCGCTCTCGCTCAACTGCAATGAAGCCTGTCCGCTTTGCAAGACGACGCTGCCCTGTTTAATGCTCAGCCTGCCGGACAAGTCTCTGAGCGTGACGACGCATTGATACGTGCCATCGGGCAGAGCTTGTCCCTGCTTATCCTGCAAGGACCAATCGCGTACATTGCCTTGCTGAAATTCGGAGCTGTAGAGCGAGTCGCCGCTCGCATTGAACACCTCTACCCGCATCTGCTTAATGCTGCCGAGCGCGGCGAAGCGCACGCCTTCAGCCGAGATTGAGATGGTGACGGTCGGGTCAGGTCGTGTGGTGGATTTACCAGCCTGATCCGATTGGGCGAAGGTTAGGACAGCGCCTGCCGGCAGCAGGAACATCAGCGCGAAAGTTCGGATTATAGTCATGGCTCTTTCCTCTTGAGTTAGTAGCAGTTTGCTTCGCTGAGCAACTACCGTGTTATTCGCGGAGCATCTCGCTTATAAAGGCACGCTCCCTGATGCTAACCAGCGATGACTCGAATGCGCTGGCGCAACTCTTCAATGTGTATCCGCTTGACAACGAAACCTGTCGTCAACGACGGGTCAGTGTAGGGCGAAGTCGAGTAACCGAGCCGACTCGCCGCATCGTCCAGATATGTTCGTAGCTCTTGAATGTGAACCGCCTTGATAAAGATACTTGTCGGCGTTAGCGTCACATCCGTCCAGGGTGCCGGTTGCAGTCCGGCAACGGCACGCATCGCATCAACCGCCTGCCGCAGTTCGATAATATGTTGTGCCTTTGCAATGGTGACGCCCACGAACAGCGTGTCATCTGTAAATACAGTCGGCAGGTAAGCAAAGGCATTACTTTTGGTGAGAGGGCCGCCGGATGCGAATGTCAGAGTAATGTCAACGGCCCCGACAGCGTGCGCCGGTGAAGTGAATGCGATTGCGCTTGTGCCGTTAGTGTAGCTCCATGAGACAGAGACCCCGCCTATCGTTACGGTGGATAGTCCGGCGAATTCTCCTGTGAGAGTAATCTGCTGGCCGCCCGCAGCACGGCCCGCCTTCGGTGTCACGTTATCTATTCTCGGAGGAGATGTCGTGGTCAGGCTGATGGTGTTTGAATTGCCGCTCGTGCCTCCACTGTTGTATGCGCGCACCCGGTAATAGTAGGTTGTGCCCGCGCTCAATCCTGTCACGCTTCGACTCAAGACGTTGCCAACATCCAAATCCTGATACCCGCTTACATAACTGCTGAATGAACTGTTAGTGGACACATCAAGGCGGTAGCCTGTCGCTCCACTGCTGCTGCTCCAGTTGGCTGTAAAGCTGCTGCCGGTCACATTTGTTGCTGCGTTCGCCGTTGGCGCGGGCGGCGGATTACTCGTCAGGTCATAGCCAATCACGTCGAGGTTGATGCCTTCCGGCGAGTTCGCCGCGATGTCCGAATATTGGCCCGGACAACTGAAGGCGTTCTGCACGTATGGATTCGCTTGCGGACAGGAGCCGCTCAGCCAGTCCCCGAAATCGCCGCCCGGTGTTTGATTGAAACCGACGAGGTTGGTGCTTCCACTGTTGATCGAAAAATAGCGCGAGCCGGAGGAAGAAAGATTTCTAGTGCCAGGGGCAGACCAACTGAACAGGTCCTGCGGTCGAAGGTTGCCGCCACTGGGCAGATAGGAGCCGAGACCAAGAACCTCATCAATCTCGTGCTCGGTCGAACGCAATGAGTCGTAATTGCTGCCGGCGGGAGGGCGTGTGAACTGGAAAGGCTGCGAGGAATTGAGCGTCACGATCCCGTCGTAAGGCCCACCGACGCCCACACTTCCGTCCGCGAACATCGCTGGCGGGGTGTTAAGTGCGACGACTCTGCCGTTTGCGCTTGAAACAACTATGTTCGTGGACAACGCGCTCGCGGGCAGGCTCGCATTCGCGGTGGTGTCATTCGCCGATTTTGCATCTGCGTTCAGCGCATTGATGTAGGTGTTCCAGGATGTTCCCGTATAAATGACATAATTGCTTTGCGCGAGAGTGCCAGACCCGAGCGGAGAGCCATTAGGCCCGGTGGTCGAGTAACGGAAAAGGATTGAGACAGTAACGGGGTCCTTGAACATTGATTGATACAGCACAATGGCTTGGTTGACCATCGCCTGAATCGCCGCCGAGTTCGCATTGCTGGTGATCGAACTGTCGAAAGTTGCATTGATAATAAACCCGGAACCGGTGGTTGAAGTGGTCAGGCTGATGGTGTTTGAATTGCCGCTCGTGCCTCCACTGTTGTATGCGCGCACTCGATAATAGTAGGTCGTGTTCGAGTTCAATCCTGTGACACTTCGGCTCAAGACGTTGCCAACATCTAAGTCTTGATACCCGCTCACATAACTGCCGAACGTGCTGCTGGTTGAGACATCGAGGCGGTAGCCTGTCGCTCCACTGCTACTGCTCCAGTTGGCTGTAAAGCTGCTGCTGGTGACACTCGTTGCTGCGTTCGCCGTTGGCGCGGATGGCGGAGTGGGCGTTGTGCCGGGAAACTGCACCTGCCCTATCCATGTGCCCCAATTAAAATCATTACTGACTCCGGATAAACTGACCGCCCACTCGCCGTAAATCCATACTTTGCTCCCATCAGAAGGATCAACGGCGGCTCCCTGATAATCTCCCCATCGGTTGGAACTTGTGCCGGAACGCTTGGATAGCGTCGCCGTCCCGGCCTTGAGTTGAGCGCTGCCCTGAGCGCCTGTGTCCGTCGTGAGTCGGCCTGTATAGCGCGCTCCGGCATATTCGCTTGCATTGCTGCGCGAAAATACCAGCACGATGTTGTCCGAGCTATCAGTCGCAATCGCCGGAGAGTAGTAGTGTAGGCCGTCTGCCCCAAAGGTTTCGTTGATTTCCGCCGTGTTCGATGAAGTATTAATCTTGAGATACCGTAGAGATGCGACCGTGCCGCTCCCCCAATTATGCGCCTCTGTAAAGGCAGCATAAATTCTATTGTTCTGCCAGACGGCGTTGTACATGCGGTTGTCCAGCGTATCAATCAAATCTGTAGTGCCGGGTTGCGACGCACTGGGCGCGATAGAGTAAGAGCCGACGTTGACGGTAGTTTGTAGCGTCCAATCTACAGCCGTCGGCGGGTAAGTCGGATTTACTCTCCAGACCGAGACGCTGCTTCCATTGTTCTCAGTGTTGATGAGGAACTCTCCGCCCGGATTGCCATAGGTCTTGCTCGCTCGATAGGTGAAGGCTTGACTATTATCGCTGTTCCTTCTATCCCATGAGCGCCAGTAGCTAATCGAACCGCCCGCATACAGACCTGACTTGGGCAGAATAAATAAAAGAGCAGTGCGGAATGAAGAGGCGCTGAATGTGAATTGATTGACGGTGACATAAATTGCCCCGCCGCTCGCAGCCGAGATACCATCGAAGCCAACATCCGGGTAATCGGCCCAGGTGTTTTCACCTGAGTAGTTGAGCGCGGCATCAAGGGAATAGTTCCACCAGTTACCCATCGCATCAGAGGTCTGCGAAATCGAGAGCAGGAGCTTGCTCTGGCTGGTTGTATCTTTATAGAGAGCTATCATAATCCAGCGGCCGGCGCCGGAGTCGTAGGCAATGCGCGGATCAAAAACGCTGCAACCGGAACACACGTTGCCAAACCAACTGGACAGACTGGTCTTGTTTAGAAGCGTTCCAGACTTCGAGTAAATAGCGAACAGGGTATTGACCACTGTCATGACATGATTTGGACCAGCAGCCATGTTGGTATCAGGCGGTGTATGTAAAAAGCCATCCAGTTGATCTAAATCGTTTACGCCGGTAAAGCTTTGAATAGGATTAGGGGCTAAAGGCTCAGGATTGACAGGCAGATTCTTTTGATTGGTCTTTGCGACTGCGTCATCTTCTTTAGCTGAATATTTGATAGCTGATGCACCCTCCATATTCTGGCCTTGAGGAACATCTGAACGTCGCTTGAGTTCCCGAAGCGTTTCCGGGTCTATATCAGAGAAAGGCTCATCCTCTTCGCCTTCTTCTTCCTCGACTCTCAAGGTTGTCGGCGGTGGTGTTTTGGGTAAACTTGCCAGATTCATCTCTCTTCCGGGTTGGGCGCTATTAGCCTCTGCGGACTGCGTGGGATTTTGCGATTGCAGAACTGTTCCGGCTTTGACAGGCGCAGTCTTAGAATCTACTGACCGATCTTTGGAGCTTGCTGATCCGGTGCTGGCTTGAGGTGGTCCTGTTTGCTCTCTGCTGCCGTTCCGCTGGGCGCTGCTTAGAGGGGATAATCCGGTAACGGAAAGAGTACAAATAAAGAGGATGAGCAAAAGTTTTTTCATGGCATGAGTTCCCCGGCTAATCCGAAGTTAGAGAGTTTACTTGCGCTTGAGCAGGCGAGGCTTTTGGCTGTAGGCAAGAGTGAAAGTGCCTATTGCCCGCCATCTTCATAGATTGATCCATCATGCCGCGAGCGCAATCGTATGCGAGCACATACAATCATTCTCGACTGGGAGGCCGCTCTAAAGAATAGAGAGAGTGGCGCGGAATTAGACGCTCAACGCATGGGAGAATCCTGTCTATACATGTTGCGGTTTAGATACCGGCGTCTGCGTTTACTTTCCGGTCGCAACAAAGTGAAAGGAACACGTCATTTCAAATTGGCTGAAGCAGGAGAAGACAAAGACCAAACTTGATAAGGAGAGCAAGGAGTGGTGTCAATGTCCTGCGCTAAAGCGGTTGAGTGAAAACAACTGTGAGATAGCGCTTCGGGCGCTACGAAAACTACTTCCGAGAAGAACAGGCAAGACTCTATAACCACAGAGCCGATCATGTCAATGATTTTTATTCCTTCATGCGAATCCAGAGTAGAAGGTTAGCAGATGAAAAGCTTTTCCTTTGCATCCCTTCGCGCAGTTTCTCTTTGCGGTTAAGTTGATTTTTAAGCGCAAAGGGCGCAAAGGGTGTTTGCAAGGGACGCGAAGGAAGTGTTCCTACTTTTGATTCGCATAAGCCGGTAAAGGCGAAACGGGACCATGAGACGCGTTGTGACACTTAATGTGTTAAGTCGCAACGTCTAACCGCGCGCCCGCCCGCGCGCCAGTCTTCGTTGAGGTCGAAGCGATAGATCTCTATTTCCGGGGTGATTGAGCGAGCCAGTGTTTGAAACGCGCGATGGAATCTGAGCATCGGCGCGACCAGATAAACCAGCGTCGGCTCGTCTGCGATGAGCGCATCACCAAACAAGCGCGCGTGTGCGATGTTGCCCGCGCGCCTGTGCGCTTCGACCTCAAGCCAGTAGCGAGCGCCCTGCAAAACGTGTTCGCGGTCTTCTGCGACTTTGAGTTCGATGACGACGAGCCTGCCGTCATGTCTCAGCGCAAGCAGGTCAACAGGCCGCGCGATGGCTTTATTAGTCTGCGTTGCGCGAAACTGCGCGTGAAGCGGTGCGACGCGCAGGCCCGGATCAAGCCGCGTGATGTCGCGCCGCAGTAGAGATTCAAGCCACGCTTCGGGCGCGAGTCTGTAGAGCGCATGAGCGTGATCCGTTGCGTCTGCGCGACGATGCTCTGCCAACTCTCGCAGCAACTTTTCAAACTCTTCTATAGTTTCTTCATCGAGCAAACGCCTGCGCGCACTTTCAATCCCGAACCACACATGCTCTTGCCCCATCAAGCGACGCACACGCGCAAACGGAAGCCCGTGATAGCGCAGCGTCTCGCCTTGACGAGCGCGCACAACATCAATCGCATCGGGCGCGCACGAGACAATACGCGCGGCGCATTTGCTCATGCTCACGCTGCTTGAGCGGCGAATTCGCGCCGGGAGCTTTAACCAAAATTCTTTCAATTCAGGACACTTCCGGGGCGCAAGCTCTTGAAACCGGTCGTCAATCGCAAACAACTTGATAATGCTCCGCAGGTCATCACGCAGAAGCGCAAGGCGTTGCGCGGTCGCTTCTACATCTTGAGGAGCAACAACGAGCCAGAGTTTTCGTATGAACGGTGGGCGCAATCTCTCGTTCAAACGCGTGAACCAGGTGAGGGCGGAAGAGAGCATCGCATCCGTCTCTTCACGCGCGCCCGAAACGACAGAGCCTGTGACGGCGATGCGCTCACCTTTACTGCGTAAGAGTATGCGCGCGTAACGTCCGGGCTGATTGCGCCGCGTGCTTGCGCTGAGCGCGGCCCGCTCAACTTTCGCTCCTGTCACGAGCGCGCAGGCGAGTCTGGCAATCATTTGACATCTGGCGCGGCGGGCCGTGCTGACAGTTGAAGTGATCGCGCTTGCGTTGGCGCGCGGAACAAGTGAAAGCATGGCTCTCTCAGAACCCATGCGGCGCGTTGCTTCGAGCAGCAATCTCCCATCAATCCATTCCCATCCGACAACTCGCCAGACGCGCGCGCCCTCTCTGCTCCAGCAAGAGAAGATTAAGCGGCCATGCTCGACGCGTACATCCATCTCATCTCTGCATAGCGAGATTGATTTGCCCGCAGTGTCTTCGTTGCAGAACCATTCGCCGTGCGCCGCGATCAGTTCTGAAATGCGTTGATGCGCGTTCTCAACTGTTTCTATTGTCGTGAGTCGTTCGATCATGTTGTGAGGTCTTGTTTCAAGTTTCAAAAATCGACAGGGACGGTTTCTCACAAAGACGCGAAGAGCAGAAATTCAAGAGCCGCAAAATAATTGAATAGTTTTCGGCTTACCTACCACCATTTGCTAGATAATTTAGCTTCTCCTGAAATTCACTTTGCGTTATTGGGTTATTCGGTTTGTTAAGCCCACCTCTTATTCCTCTCCACATTTGTGCGTCAGGAGAGACGTATAAATTTCCTGTCTCGAAATCATAGATCATCTTCACAGGACTCTGCGCTTGCTCAGAATCAGCAAAATTATTTGTAAAAGTTAAATATAAGGCTGTGTCATTTGATAATCAGCGGCTCTCAATTACTTTAGGTGGATCAAAAAAGCATGGCATCTCATAAGACAAATCAGTCTGATACCCTCCCATTCTATTCCAGATTGTAAGGAGGCTTCTATTTCTGAACCTATATGCTTCGAGTTTATAACCCCATGATGCTTCACCAGAATCTATCTGCTTTTGATCGGAAGCAATTGTAGATTTGGAATACCAAAAGACTAATGCAGCCGCTAGGAATGCAACACTGCCAAAAGCGATTATAGATTTAAGAACTCTCTTCACCATGTCGACCTATTATAAAGGTAGAAACACAACGCTCAATTTTGCGATGAACGCTGATTTTGATGCCTCAATTGCGTGTGCTACCATTTCGCATTAAAGAACAGTTGCAAAGTATTCTCCATTTTAAGGGCACGAAGCAATGAAAAATGTTTACCTGGCGGGTTCCGTGCGGACGCCGATTGGAAAGTTTGGCGGCTCGCTCGCAGATTGGACGGCGGCTGATATGGGCACGGCTGTCGCCGCAGAGAGCTTGAGGCGCGCGCGTCTTTCGCCGGACCAGATACAGGAATCCATCTGGGGTTCTGCGCGTCAGGCCGGGGGCGGCCCAAACGTCGCGCGGCAGATAACGTATCGCGCGGGCGTGCCCGAAACCGTTCCCGCTTACACGGTCAATCAGGCGTGCGGCTCAGGTTTGAAAGCTATCATCCTCGCGGCGCAGGAGATCATGCTGGGTCATGCTCGCGCAGTCCTCGCGGGCGGCACGGAGAGCATGTCGCGCGTTCCTTATTATGCGGAGGGGGCGCGCTTCGGGATGCGTATGGGCAACACGGCGCTCGTTGACGGAATGTACCGCGACGGCTTCAACGACCCGCTCTCAGGCTTGGTGATGGGCGAGACGGCGGAGAACCTCGCGCGGCGTTATGAAATCTCGCGTGAAGAGCAGGACGAGTATGCGCTGCGCTCGCAGCAACGCGCTGAAGTTGCGATTCATTCGGGCCGCATGGATGACGAGATACTTCCTCTTGAGCTTAAAGGTCGCAAAGGCGAGGCGTTGAAATTTGCGCGCGATGAGCATTACAGGGCGGGCGCAACGATTGAAGCTTTGCGCAAGCTGCCGTCTGTCTTCAGCAAAGACGGAACGGTGACGGCTGGAAACTCTTCAGGCATCACGGACGGCGCGGCGGCTGTTGTGTTGATGAGCGAAGAGGCTTTGAAAGATTCAGGCGCAGAGGCGCAGGCGCGCATCGTTGATTATGAGATTACGGGTGTCGCGCCGGAGATTATGGGTATCGGGCCTGTTCCCGCCGTGCGCGCAATTCTTCAAAGACAGAAACTCGAACTCAACCGGATAGACCTTGTAGAGCTTAACGAAGCCTTTGCCGCGCAGGTTATCGCGTGTGATCGTGATCTGCATTTTGATGCGGAGCATTTGAACGTCAACGGCGGAGCAATCGCTCTGGGCCACCCGATAGGCTGCACGGGCGTGCGCATCACGACAACTTTGCTGCACGAGATGAAGAAGCGCGGCGCGCGTCTGGGACTGAGCACGCTCTGCGTGAGCGGCGGAATGGGCCTCGCGTTGCTCGTCGAGCGCGTGTGAGATTTTTAATGCTTCAACGAAAATTGGATTCTGAAAAAAGAAGTAAAAGGTTTGGCCTTCTGTTAATGCTCGTCTGCTTGATTGCTTTATCAGCCTGCAAGCAATCGGATGTCGGCAGCAATCAGAACAGCGCGAACAGCAATTCTTCCAACGAGTCTGCTGACATCTCAAGCACGCCGCCGTTCTCTACGAAAGAGCCTGAGCGTTATCAGGCATTGATGGTTGTCACGGGCGACATGAATGATCAATCGTCGCAGGTTGCAGGCGCGGCTGATTTCAATAACCAGCAGATGTTCATCGCGCGCGACGGTGAGAAGCGGCGCGTGGATTACGGTTTGAATCAGGGCGTGAAGCTCTCTTACCTGCAACTGCCCAACGGACTCTTTTTAGCTCTGCCTGATGAAAAGATTTACGCGGAGATAAAGCTCGGAGAAGAGAATAGCGCGCCGAATCTTCCAATGGGCGAGGCGGAAGATTTCTCGCCCGATAGGTTGCTCAACGAATCGCACGCGGGCGCGCGTTATGAAAAGTTAGGCGTGGAAGATTTGAACGGGCGCGCAACAACGAAGTATCGTGTGACGACCGTTCCGGCGCAGACGGGCGAGACCAAAGGAGCGGCTGTCGAAACTATCGTCTGGATTGACGAAGCTTTGGGGATGCCTGTTAAGTCTGAGACAACTTCGACACGTGATGGCGCAAGCACTGGAAAGTTTACGATGGAGTTGCGCAACATCAAGCAGGAGGTTGATGCGCGCCTGTTCGATCTGCCGCAGGATTATAAAAAAGTGGACGCGAAAGAAATTTACGCGCATCTTCTTCCTTCGACGGGAGCCACTAATTGATTAAGCTTGAAATGAGTGATAGGGGATTGCAAGATAAAGTGAGATTGAAGTTGATTCTGGAAGAAGCGGGGGACGTGCCCACCTTCCTGACTGTGAGACTCTTACAGTTGAGTCTTTCATCTCATCTCGAAGGATTCTTTGAGTTGAATCTTTCAACTTCACAAGAGCGCAGTCAGGAAGAGCGGCTTGCCCCCGCTTCTCATTTTGTTTTGTAAGCTGGTATAAGACTCTCTCAGGAAGAGACAGAGGCCAACCCGAAAGGCTTTGTATCGCATCGGAGAGTGACGAGCTTTCACAGTGGCTCTATTCTCTCTCTCATTTTGTTGACTGCTTCGATTCAAGCATGAAAGGTAATCAGATGGCTAAGAGAAAAATATTTTCAGCACTCATTATTCTATCTTTGCTGGCGTGCGCTGCTGTTGCTTCGGCACAGGCTGTGCGCGGGACCGGCACGACGAAGGTTGCCAGCACTCCTTTGTCTTCCTTGCCAGCATCCGACATGGTGATGTTCGTTGATGTGCAGAGAGTTATCAACGATGTGATGCCGCACGCGCTCGGCAGCAGTCCTGCCAAACTCGCAGAGGCCAACGCCGAGATTGATCGTCTCAAAACTCGCACAGGGATTGACCTGCGCGCGTTTGACCAGATCGCCGTCGGGGCGCGCTTCATCTATCCTTCAGCGAATATGATAAAGGTGAAGAAGGTCGCGCTGGCGCATGGGAATTTTAACGCGAGCGGGATTGTCGCGGCGGGCCGTCTGGCTGCGAGCGGGCAGTACAGGGAAGAGAACTACAAGGGCACAAACATTTCCATCTTCAATTTGAACGAGCAGATGAAGTGGCTCGGACTTTTGAACATGCACGTCAGCGAGATTGCTGTCGCTCCGCTCGGCGCGAACCTGCTGGCCTTCGGCGATCTTGAGGTCGTGCGCGCGGCGATTGACACGAGCAAAGGCGGCGTTCGTGTTGGCAATGATTTGATTACTCTGGCGACGCGCAACGCAAACGCGATCATGGGATTCGGCGCGAATATTCCGCAGCGCGTGTCGCAGAACGTCAACATAGATAACGAAGAGGTTGCGCGCAATATTTCATCCATACGCCAAGCCTTCGGCTCAATCGGCTCGACCGCAAACGGCTTTGAGTTAAACGCCTTCGCGCGCACGGAAAAGCCTGCTCAGGCTAAGGATTTGAGCGACACCATCGAAGGCTTAAGACAGTTGGCTCCCCTCCTCATCTCCGCCAAGCTGCGCGGCGATGAAGCAAAGGTGGCCCAGAAAGTTCTGGACAACTTGAAGGTCACGACGCAGGGCAACGAGCTTCAAATCAGGATGGAGCTTGCGCACACGGACATCGCCACGCTGATGAACAGGTTTGCGCCAAAGAGCGAATAGATAGGTAACAACCAACAAAGCCCCGAAGGGGCGATAGAATAT
>JBAWGU010000508.1:0-4289 GCA_049593215.1 Pyrinomonadaceae bacterium | reverse complement strand
CCATAGAGCTGGCACTTTGAAACGTACACGTCTTTCAGGCGAATCTTCGCGTATTCAAGCGTGCGATTAAGGTTTGCCATCATGGTCCCTGCTTTGCGCATAGACAAGGTAGCCTCTTTGATCTTCTGGTTTGTGGCGCACGCATTGCACAGTCTGGGGTAGGCTACATTTATATAGCAGGTGAAATCGGCATCATTAAATGATACACGATGCTTGGCCTGATGAGACTCGTAATCCTTCGGACTCGCCATCCCGAAAGAGTAGCTGAGAAGCTCTATCTGTTTTTCATGCTGCTTGTCAAAACTTTCGCCTTCGATTCCGTCTAACTTCAAAAAGCAATCAAGCGCCATATTCTCTTCCTTTCGTTAGCTGGGTGATAAGAACTGTCCGTAGTCCGTAGTCAGTGGTCCGTTGTATTGAGTGTGATTGTCATTGAAAGCTTGTTTTGAGCATTCATCTTAAAAATCACAAACAACGGACTACGGACAACGGACTACGGACAGCTTTTCGTTCATCATTTCTTTTATCTTCCCTGAAAGCGCGGCGCGCGTTTCTCAAGGAAGGCTCGCAAGCCCTCGCGCCCGTCGCGCGATTGAAAACAAAGTAGCTGCGATTCCGTCTCGTACTGAAGCATCCTCTCCAACTCTTCTTTATCGCTCATATAGACGGCGTGCTTGGCGGCGGCGACGGAGACGGGCGGCGCATCGCGCAAACGCTCTGCCAGCTTGCGCGTTTCCGCCTCTAAATCTTCGGGCGCGACGACGCGGTTCAGAATGCCGAGGCGCAAAGCTTCTTCTGCGTCCATCGCATCGCCCAGAAAAAACATCTCGCAAGCCTTGTTCGGCGGAACGATGCGCGGCAGAAAATATGTTCCGCCCCAATCCGGGTGCAAGCCTACGCGCACGAACGACTGGCAGAACTTTGCGCTCGAAGAGGCAATGCGCAGGTCGCAGGCCAGCGCAAGGTTAAAGCCCGCGCCGGAAGCAGGACCATTGATTGAAGCCACGACAGGCTTTGTCATCACACGAATGGCTGTGATGACACGCCGCGCCGCGCCCAATAGTCGCTCAAACTCATCCGCATCGCCGCGCTTACATAGCTCTTCCATGTACGCCACATCGCCGCCCGCGCAGAAAGCGCGCCCCGCGCCCGTGATCACCACCACACGCACCGCGCGATCACTCGACGCCTGCTCCAGAGCCACCGCCAGATCGCGCCGCATGTGGCCCACAAAAGCATTCAGCTTCTCAGGCCGGTTCAACGTCACTGTCACGATGCCGTCGTCTTCTGCAACTTTGATTAGTTCATCTGACATTTCTTAAGTTTCGAGTTTCGAGTTTGGAGTTTCGAGTTCGAAGTTTCGGGTTCAAGCTCTTTAACTCGAAACCCGAAACTTCAAACTCGAAACTTTATTTCCCTTTGAATTGCGCCTTGCGTTTGCCCACGTAGGCGTCCAAGCCTTCGCGCGCGTCTTCGGATTGGAAGAGTTGTTGCTGGAGTTCACGCTCAAGCGCGAGGCCGTATTCAAATGGAATCTCCGCGCCCGTTTGAACGCTGCGCTTGATGCGACCGACGGCGCGAGCAGCCTTATTCGGCGGCGTAAACTGCCTTGCATAGCTCATCACCTGCTCCATGAACTGCGCGTGGCTGTCTGCTTCGTAAATTTGATTGAGTATGCCGAGTTCGCGGCCCGTCTCAAAGTCGAATAGCTCGCCTGTCGTCATCAATTCAATCGCGCGCGATTTTCCGACGATGCGAACCAGACGCTGTGTGCCGCCTGTGCCGGGCAGCACGCCGAGAGAGATTTCCGGCAGGCCCATCTTGCCAGCATTGCGGCGCGCGATTCTCAGGTCCGCAGCCATTGCGACTTCGAGACCGCCGCCGACGCAATGCCCGTTGATTGCCGCAATCACCAGCTTCGGTGTTTGTTCAAGGCGCGAGAGCGTTTCGTTCGCGTGAAGGCAGAAGAAGTATTTGAAGGTAGGCGTCACCTCAGAGAGCATCTTGATGTTTGCGCCCGCGCAGAAAAATTTCTCGCCCTGCCCGGTGATGACGATGACGTGAACGCTCTCGTCCATGCGCGCCGCGAGAATGCTGCGATCAAGCTGCTGCATCATCTCGTAAGAATAGGTGTTGGCCGGAGGATCGTTGAGCGTCAACACAGCCACGCCGTTCTCCGTCGCATACTGCACAAGATCGCTCTTTGCTTCGTCCGTTGTTTCTTGAGCTTTAGCTTCCGCTTCTGCCATCTTAAATTTGCTCCGTAAAAAGTTCAGACTACTACTTCGCAGCTTTCGGCGTCGGCGTTGCTGTTCCTGCCACTTTAGAATCTGACGGCGTATTGGTAGGAGCACCAGCGTATTTGTTAATCATATCCGCGATGTCCTTGTGGCCGTTGCCTGCCGCGAGCGTTGCGGCGTCCGCGCCGTCAAGTTTCTTAACCTTCGGGTCTGCGCCGCTGTCCAGCAGGAGTTTGACTGTCTCTGCGTGGCCGTTCCATGCAGCTTCCGTTAAAGCCGTGCGCCCGTCGCTCCAACGCACGTTCGGACTGACGCCTTTATCCAATAGCTCTTTGACTTTTTTGTTGTCGCCCTTGCCGCCTGCTTCGACCAGAGACTTAGACTGCTCGAACATCTCCATGATCTGTTTGTTGCCCTTGCTCTCCGCAAAGCCGGCGGCGGTCGCGCCGTCATTCTTCTTCATAGTCGGGTCAGCGCCCTTCTCAAGCAGCAGTTTGACCATATCTGCGTGCTGATTGTAAGTCGCTTCTGTCAACGGCGTGCGCCCCTCCGCATCTTTCGCATTCGGATTGACGCCGCGCTCAAGAAGGGCTTTGGCGGTTGGCAGGTCGCCCTTCTGCGCCGCCGCAAACAGAGCCGATTCAGCTTCCTTTCGCGCCGCCTCGTTAGGCTTACTATTATTGTTGTCAGGGGTGCGCGGTGTGTTTGCTGCGCCCGGAGCAACGGGAGTTTTGCTGCACCCTGCCATCGTAATCAAGAGCGTAAGCGGAAGAACAAGTGCCGGTAAGCGTCGCATAGTTTTCCTCATCATAAAAGTTGTCGGGATTCAGTAGAGCTTTTGATAGCCGCTCATCAAGCAGGCTGCTTGAGTTTATTTATAAACGTCACGCCGATCTCCAATTTTAACTACAAGAATGATCAGGCCAATATCCTTTATCTCGTAGATAATCCGGTAATCGCCCACTCGAATCCTGTAAAGTTCTTCCGGCCCTTTCAGTTTTACTACACCTGACGGGCGTGGATTGTCAGCCAGCGCATCAATGTGGGGCTTGAGACGTTTCTGGACTTGCAGCGTTAGTTTCCGAAATTGACGATTGGCAGCCGGAGCAAAGAGGATGCTGTAGGCCATGATTACAGGTCCAGCTCCTGCTTCATCTCTTCCCAGGAGACTGTGCCTTTTTGCTTTGCTTCTTCTATTGCACGTCGCGCGTCGCGCAGGTCACGGCGATCTTCTTGCGTCGCAGTGGAACGAGCGTTACGCTTCACAACTCGCTTTGGATTAGCGCGCCGTTTCGCGCCTGTCTCTTTCTGCGTAGAACTCATAGACCGAATTATAACACTTTCGCCCGACATTCATCGTCCTCTCCAGACGCTCAAGCGTTCGGAGCGCGACGTTGGAGAGAAGCTTAATTCTTCTGCGCCCAGTCCTCCAAGAAAACCGTTGAGAAAAAGGCGCGTGACGTTTTCGACCAATTCTGAAACTGTGAGCTTGCCGCGCGGATTGTACCAGTTATAAATCCAATTCATCATCCCGAAAAGCGCGTAAGTCGCAACCGTCAGATCAATCTCATGGCGGCCTGCCTCAGTCGCAGCTTCCCTCTGTTGCACCTCTTGCAGAATCTTTCGCGCGAGCCGCGTGTACTGCTGCTTCTTGCCGGAGACGTGCGCGTGCATCTCGCCTTCGAGCGAGTCTGCTTCATGCGAGAGCACCTTCATCTCGGCCATGTTCGCGGCAAAGAACGCGAGGTGATTCTCGATGAAGATGCGCAGCTTTTCAACCGGCTCCGAAGTCTTGCTCAAACGCTCCTGCAAACGCTCAAGCACGCGCCCGAAGCAGTTGTCCTGAATCAGAAAAAGAAGCTCCTCTTTCGATTTGCAGTAATGATAAAGCCCCGACAGACTCACGCCCGTCGCGCGCGAGATGTCGCGCATCGAGGTCGAATGATAACTCTTCAACGCGAAGATACGCGCGCTCGTGCGCAGGATAAATTCCAGCTTCTGATCGTAGCGCGAGAAATCAAGTGATTGGCTCATTGATTCATTTTCTCA
>JBAWGU010000507.1:0-2909 GCA_049593215.1 Pyrinomonadaceae bacterium | reverse complement strand
GCTCTAGGGTGAAGCAAAGCCATGTCCATCATCTCCGGCGCACTCGACTCGATCAAAAACAGATTGTTCCTGCTGAGCGCCGTCATCGGCGCAGGGGCAGCAGCCTCTTTTGCGTTATCGCCGGATCATGGCGCGGGCGTGGCGCTGGCTGTCGGGCTTCAAACGCTGGCCGGACTCGCCGCCAACATCGGCGCATCGGAAGTCTATACGGTCGTCTCGAAGCGCATCAGCCATGAAGACGTGCTACGCAACAACGATCTGTCCAAAGCCGTGAGAGACGCCATCCGCGCTGTGCTGCTTGATGAAGCTGGCAAGGCTTCGGACAAAGAAGACCGTGATGCTTTAGAGACGATAGCAGACGCGGGCGCGGAAGAATGGGAACTTGTTGAGACTCTGCAAAGCGATGCGTTGGAAGAAATCTCTGCGGGCAAGCTCGCGCAGATGTTCTCGAAGACGCCGGAAGAATTTGCAAGCATCAAGGCTCTAGACGCGCAATCGTGGCGCGAGTTGTTGCGCGCATTGGAGAAGAAACGCGCGGACGAGCTTCAGGAATCCGTGTGGCTCTCTGAAGAGACGCGCAATCGCGTCGCAGAGAGATTGCACGAAGATTTCCCGCACGTCCTGTACGAGATTCTCAAGCATGACTTCGCAACCGACGGACGAGCCTACAGTGGACTGATGTTGCAGTTGGCCGGAAGGATTGCGGGCGTCACAGACAAGACGCTTGCGAACACGGAAGAGATATTGAAGCTGCTGCGCCAGTCAGGGCTTCACATCAAGAGCGGCCCGTCGCTTTGCAATCTGCCGCACCAGCCGAATCAATTCTTCACAGGAAGAGAGATCTATCTTGCCGAACTCGAAAAGGAGTTGAACCGAAACGCGCGTGCTGCGCTCTGCGGAATGCCCGGCGTTGGCAAGACGCAGACGGCTGTTGAATACGCTTACCGCCTGCACAAGCGAGCGGCCTACGATTACGTCTTCTACGTCCACGCCGCGTCCATAGGTGAACTGCTCAGAGACTTTGCAATCATCGCGGGACACTTGAGCCTTCCAGTGAAAGACGAGCAAGACTTCAATCGCATGGCCGCAGGGGTCAAAGCATGGTTTGAGAATGAAGAGTCGCGCTGGCTACTCATCTTCGATAACGCGGACGATTTGACAGTTCTCTTCAGCGATGGCAACGCGACGGAAGAGAGACACAACTACATCCCCGCAAACAGGCACGGTCACGTGCTACTGACGCGCCGCCCACGCGACGCTGGCAGCTTCGGGGGCACGATTGAGATTAAAGAGATGGACAAGGACGAAGGCGCGTTGTTGTTGCTAGGCCGCGCCGGATACCTCGATCCGAAGAGCGACAAGCTCGATGCCGTAAAGCCTGAGATAGCGACGGCGGCGCGCAGCATTGCGCTTGAAGTCGGCGGCTTGCCTCTGGCTCTGGACATCGCGGGGGCGTTCATCAAAGAGACGAACACGACGCCCGCAAAATATCTTGAGCTTTACAGCGCAGGGGGAAGGACGCTGCGAAAGAAGCGCGATGAGTCAGACCCTTACAGGCAATCTGTGGCGAAAGTCTTCTCGCTGGCTTTCAAACGAGTCGCCGCGCCGGAGAGCGACAGTGAGGATGATGCGATCATCGCACGCGCCGCAGCAGACCTGTTGCGCCTGTGCGCTTACGTCGCCCCCGACGCCATATCTCTGGAACACTTCAGAGCAGGCGCGTCAGAGTTGAGCGACGATTTGAGCCGCGCTATGGGCAACGAGTTATGGTGGCTGGAAACGAAGGGAAGAGTCTTGCGCTTCGCCTTGCTGGATAGTAATGCAGACGGTCAAACCTTTGACACACACCGTCTGGTGCAGGCCGTCATACGCGACGAAATGGATACGGAAACCCGACGCCTCTGGACACAGAGAGCGGTGCGCCTGATGTATGAGATTTTCCCCTCGCCTGATGATATTGCCAACTGGGACATTTGCGACCTTCTCCTGCCGCACGCTCTGGACTCCCTTGCTCACGGGCGTACATGCAATCTCAGAACAAAAGAAATGGCGCGACTGGCAAACGAAGTTGCATATCATCTCAAAAGTCGCGCACGTTACGTAGAAGCCGAGCCGCTCTACCAACAAGCATTGGAGATCCGCAAGGAAGTCTTAGGTGATAAGCATCCTCAGACGGCAACAATTCTAAACAATCTGGCCTTATTGTATAAAGCGCAAAGCCGCTACGCAGAAGCCGAGCCGCTCTACCAACAAGCATTGAGGATTGATAAGGAAGTCTTAGGTGAAAAGCATCCTCACACGGCAATTGATCTCAACAATCTGGCAGAGTTGTATCGAGAGCAGGGTCGCTATCAAGAAGCCGAGCCGCTTGGTCAACAAGCATTGGAGATTTTCAAGGAAGCATTAGGTGAAAAGCATCCTCATACAGCAACAACCATCAACAATCTGGCGTTATTGTATAAAGCACAAGGTTACTATGAAGAGGCTGAGCCGCTTTATCAACAAGCGTTGGAGATTCGCAAGGAAGTCTTAGGTGATAAGCACCCTGATACGGCACAAAGCCTCAACAATCTGGCAGAATTGTATAGAGTACAAGGCCGCTACTCCGAAGCCGAGCCGCTCTACCAACAAGCATTGGAGATTTGCAAGGAAGTCTTAGGTGAAAAGCATCCTCAGACGGCAACGAGTCTCAACTGTCTGGCAGCATTGTATTACGCACAAGGTCGCTATGAAGATGCTGAGCCATTTTTCAAACAGGCGTTGGAAATCTCAGAGCAAATGTTAGGTGTGAATCATCCCAACTCTGTGCTTTACCGCAAGAACTTATCTATATTGCAAAGGCAGATGGCGGCGCGGGCGTTGGAGCGGGAAGAGGGCGGTGGTGGGGCGGAGGATGAGAAGGATTGATG
>JBAWGU010000506.1:0-6831 GCA_049593215.1 Pyrinomonadaceae bacterium | reverse complement strand
CGCCTCAAACTTGAAGGAGTTCGGATTTTGGCAAAGGGACGCAAACTGCTGCTCGCAGACGACTCGGTGACAATTCAAAAGGTTGTTGACCTGACGTTCGGAGACGAAGGTTTTGAGGTCATCACCGCGAGCGATGGCGAGCAGGCTATCCTCAAGGTCGCGGAGCTTGCGCCCGACATTGTTCTTGCGGACGTGTTTATGCCGGGACTCAACGGCTATCAGGTCTGCGAGCGAATCAAGCGGGATGAGCGCACACGCCACATCCCAGTGATGCTCCTCGTAGGCTCTTTCGAGCCGTTCGACGAGCAGGAGGCGCGCAGAGTCGGCGCGGATGATCATTTGACGAAGCCATTTCAATCCATCAGAGAGCTGATTAGCAGAGTGGGCGCGCTGCTCGGCGGCAGTAGCGGCGAAAGCAAAAGCCAGCCCGCCGAAGAAAATTTAGACACCACCAGAGAACTGACTTTAAGCGAGATGCGCGAGGAGGCTTTACAGGCGCAGATCGAAGCGCACAAACCGCACGAGCCTCTCTCCACTTCAGAATTAGAGGTGACCACAGCCGATACCATACGCTTCCCCTACATCACGAAAGAGCGCATGGAAGAGAGCCAGCAGGAAGAGCCAGCCATTGTCGAAGCGCCAGCGCCAGCGCAAGCGGAAGAGCGTCAGCCTGAGCCTGTCGCCGCTCAGTCGAGCGAATCAATGAGCGACAAAAGAAAGAGGATGATGGAGCATCTGGCTGCGCTCCAATCGAGCGATGATGACACGGGACTCGCTCTCTACATACCTCAAGAGGATAAACCCGCTCCGCCTGCGCCGCAGCCGGAAGCGAAAGAAGTTGCAGTCGCAGCCGCAGGCGTCGGACAGCACGCGCCGCAAGTCTTCCGTAGCGCAAACAGAGTTGACGATGCGTTGCTCGATCTTGGCAACATCAGCTCTTCATCCTTAGCCGCCCGCAACAGCATTCTGGACGTTGACGAACTGATGTCCGCGCCCGCCAGCGTCCCCATGCCCGTTAAAGAGACGGCTGCCCCGGTCGAAGAAGCGAGCGCGGCTCTGGTTGAAGAAGAGAGCGCGACGGTTGCGCCTGTTGAAGAGCTGGATTTGGAAACGACGTTGCCCCACATCTCAACTTCAGCAGAAGAATTTACGCAGCCCTCAGCGGAAGCCGCAATTGAAGAGACGCAATCTTACGTGTCGCAACCTTCCGAAGAAGCGGCCCAAACGGAAGAGCAGGGAACAGCCGTTTCCCCGGCGCAGGAATCCCATCCCGCTTCAAGCGAGCCTGTCATTGAATCACAAGAGCCTTCGCAAGTTTCTTCACAGAGCACGGGCCGGATCACGCTCGACCAGTTATCGCCGGAAGTGATTGACGCCATCGCTCGCCGCGCCGTCGAACAACTCTCCACGCAGGTTGTCGAACAGGTCGCATGGGAAGTCGTCCCGCACCTCGCAGAACTTCTCATCAAGCGTCGCCTCGAAGAGAAACAATAAACAGTTTTCAGTTTTCAGATTTTGTTACATAACGTGAGTTAGACGTAAGCCCCGAAGGGGCGAGATTCAATAGCCCGGCGCATCGCGCCGGGTAAAGAGTCCAATAAACAGAGAAGCCCTGAAAGGGCGGCATCATCTACGTGAATAGAATTTATGTCGCCCTTTCAGGGCTTCTCCCCTGTCGTTGGGCTGTGACACAGGGCGTTGCCCCGTGCTATTGAATGACGCCCCTTCGGGGCTTTTCTTGTCGCTAAATCCTTACGTCGAACTCACGTTAGATAGATATTGGCCGCCAGCCGCTCCCTTGCTATTGGGACAACTGGCGGCCATTGCTTTACAATGTCTCATATCTGAAAACTGAAAACCGAAAACCGAAAACTGTAAACTGTTCTATGGAGATTCCGAAAACATACGATCCGAAACATGCGGAGCAGGAGCATTACGCGCGCTGGGAAGAGCAGGGCTGCTTTGCGCCTGAGATAAACAGGGATGCGGACGCGCCCGTCTATTCGATAGTCATTCCGCCGCCCAACGTGACAGGCTCTCTGCACATGGGCCATGCGCTGCAACACACCTTGATGGACGTGCTGACGCGCTACAAGCGCATGTGCGGTTACAGAACCCTGTGGCTGCCGGGCATGGACCACGCGGGCATCTCAACGCAGTTGGTCGTCTCACGCGAGTTGAAGAAAGAAGGACTCTCGCGCCATGACCTCGGACGCGAAAAGTTCACGGAGCGCGTCTGGCAATGGAAGCACGAATCGGGCGGGCAGATTACCAAACAGATGCGGCGCGAAGGAGCAAGCGTTGATTGGTCCCGCGAACGCTTCACGATGGACGAGGGCTTGTCGCGCGCCGTGCGCGAAGTCTTCGTGCGCCTCTATGAAGAGGGTCACATTTATCGCGGCGCGAGGATTGTCAACTGGTGTCCGAACGATCAGACAGTGCTTTCGGATTTAGAGGTTGAGAAAGAGCCTGTCGCTGGCAAGCTCTACTATTTGCAGTACACGTTGAAGGGAAGCGAGCGTCGTGTGACGGTTGCGACGACGCGGCCTGAGACGATGCTCGGCGATACGGCTGTCGCTGTGAACCCGAATGATGAACGCTACAAAGATTTGGTCGGCGCGACGCTGCTGCTGCCGCTTGTTAATCGAGAGATTCTTGTCGTCGCTGACGAGTTCGTTGATCCTGAATTCGGAACAGGCGCGGTGAAGGTGACGCCCGCGCATGACCCGAACGATTACGAGATGGGTTTGCGTCATAACTTGCCGCAGGTCGTCGTGATTGACCAGCACGCGCGCATGACTGAAGAGGCTGGCGCAGAGTTCAGCGGGCTTGACCGCTACAAGGCGCGCGAGAAGGTGATTGAAAAGTTTGAAGAGCTTGGCCTGCTTGAGAAGATTGTTGATTACGAGTTCTCTATCTCGAAATGTGATCGCTGCCGAACGGTGATTGAGCCGCTTATCTCTACGCAGTGGTTTTGCAAGATGGACGAGATGAGAGACCTCGCGCTGGATTTGATGCGACGCGAAGGCTTGCCGCATTTCGTTCCGCAGACGCCGAACGAAAAAGTTTATACGGCGTGGCTTGAGAACTTGCGCGACTGGACCATCTCGCGGCAACTCTGGTGGGGGCATCAGATTCCCGCGTGGTACACGGAAGATGGGCGCGTCGTTGTTGCGCGCTCAGAGGAAGAGGCGCGCGTTCAGGCTGGCACTAATGAATTGACGCAAGACCCTGACGTGCTGGATACGTGGTTCTCTTCCGCGCTGTGGCCTTTCTCGACATTGGGTTGGCCTGACGAGACGGAAGACCTCAAGACTTTCTATCCGACCAACGTGCTTATCACAGCGCGCGACATCATCTTCCTGTGGGTGTCGCGGATGGTGATGGAGGGTCTGAAGTTTGTGGGCCGCGAGCCGTTTGCGGATGTCTTTATCACGGGCACAATCTTTGACAAGCACGGGCAGCGCATGTCCAAGACGAAGGGCAATGGTATTGATCCGCTCGAAGTCTTTGACAAGTACGGCGTGGACGCGACGCGACTTGTGCTTGCATCAATCGGCAGCACGGATGCGCGCTGGAATGATAATCAGGTTGAATCCTATCGCAACTTCGCCAACAAGATTTGGAACGCCGCGCGCTTCTGTTTGCTGAACTCGGAAGGCGCGAGCGTCGGCAAAGGTTTTGAAGGCGAGCGCGAGACGTGGGCCTTGCATGATCGCTGGATTATGTCGCGCCTCAACCGCGCGGCGCATGAGGTTGAGCACGCGCTTGGCGAATACGATTTCCACGCGGCGGTGCAGACGCTCTATCATTTCTTCTGGGATGATTTCTGCGATTGGTACATAGAGCTATCGAAAGAGAGCGTCTCGAACGAGAATGCTTCCGCAGAACGCGACGCGGCGCGCAGTCGTGTGTTGACTGTCTTAGAACAGGCTTTGCGTCTACTTCACCCGCTCATGCCTTACATCACGGAGGATTTGTGGCAGCGTCTTCCTGGCGCGGATGAAAAACTTTTGCATGATGCTTACAAAGGCGCGCAGCCGACGATCATGCTCACGCAGTATCCGCAGGCAGACGCACAGATGATTGACGAGCGCGCTGAGTGGGAGATGCAATCTGTGATTGATCTCATCTCGCGCGTGCGCAACATTCGCTCGGAGCTAAACATCAAGCCACAGGAGCGCGTGCGTGTGCTGGTTAATTCAAACGATGAAAAACTGCGGCAGGTGTTTGACGCGAACACGGACCAGATTAAGCGTCTCGCGCGTGCTTCCGAGATTTTCATTGGCGACGGTTTAGACGTGCCGCGTGCTTCTGCGCGCGCAGTGCTTGAGGGAGGCGCGGAAGTGGCTGTGCCGCTCGAAGGCTTGATTGATTTCGCGCAGGAGCGTGAGCGTCTGGGGCGCGAGCGCGATAAGTTGCAGAAAGAGGCCGCGAAGCTTGAAGCGCAACTTGCTAACCCGCAGTTTGCAGAACGCGCGCCCGCAGAAAAAGTGAAGGAAGTGCAGGACCGTCTGGCGGACATTGCGGGGCGCACAGCCGCGCTGCAACAGATGGCGGAGGCTCTCAAATGAGTTGGATGGACGAAGGCGCGCTCTATTCTTCTATCGGCGCATTCCTGAGCGAAGACCTCGGGCGCGGCGACATCACCACGCAGGCCACTGTGATGCGCAACGCGCGTGCGCGTGGACGCTTCATCGCCAAAGAGCCGATGATCGTCGCCGGATTGGAAGCGGCGGAAGCAGTCTTCTCAACTCTGGACACGCAGCAACAGATAGAGGCTTTCGTCTCGGACGGCGATGAAGTCGAAGCTGGCAAAGTGATTGCGCGCACGAGCGGCTTTGCAGATGTTCTGCTCGCAGGCGAGCGCGTCGCTCTGAATCTCCTGCAACGTCTCTCAGGGATTGCGACGCTCACGCGCTCATACGTTCGCGCCGTTGAAGGAACGCGCTCTCAGATTGTTGACACGCGCAAGACGACGCCCGGCCTGCGTATGCTTGAGAAGTATGCTGTGCTTTCAGGCGGGGCGCGCAATCATCGTTTCGGCTTGGATGACGGCGTGCTCATCAAAGACAATCACATTGCGCTTGCTGGCGGCGTCAGCGCGGCTGTAAAAAGTGCGCGCGAAAAGGTCGGGCATCTGCACAAGATTGAGATTGAAGTCTCAACTGAAAAAGATTTGCGCGAAGCGATAGAGAGCGGTGCGAACATTTTGCTTCTGGACAATCTCACACCGGAAGAGACTGTGGGTATGGTCGTGCTTGCGCGCGCGCTTTCGCCGCATGTCACGCTGGAATCTTCCGGCGGCATCACGCTCGAAAATGTTCGGGCCTATGCGGAAGCGGGCGTTGATCTCATCAGCGTCGGCGCTCTTACGCACTCTGCGCGCGCGATGGATATTAGTTTTAAGATTCAAGCAGGATGAGAGAGCAAGGATGAAGGCGGAAGGATGAAGGATGAAAGCGTGGCTATTCAAGATGAGTCGTCTCAGGGGCTACTCGTTAGTCATCTATGAAGGAACTTGCCTTGAGTTGCGACGTGTAATGCTTTGAGCATCTCCGAGTTGTTTCGGGGCATCTCTGTTGATAGAGGCTTTCGGCGTGAATCAGGTTTTCGGGAGGGTGTGGTGATGGAAAATATTTTTGCTCGTCGTGCGGCTTTTGTGTTGATGGCTCTGTTGGTCGTCGGTTGTTGCTTCGTTGATGCAAGCGCGCAGCGTCGGCGCACGAAGCGTTCGCGTCGCGCCACGAATCCGGTGGTTAAGAGAACCGCCGATCAGACAGGCGCGACGGATACTTCCGTCTCAGACCCGACCATCGTGAGCACCGCAGATGAAGATACGGAGAGCCAGACGAGCACGGAGTCAACTACAAAAACTCGCCGCGCGACTCGCCCGCGTTCTAACGAATCCGTTCAGGACGGAGCGCGCACCAAAGAGGAGAATTTATCCGATCAGGTTCGCAGGCTCTCCGACAAGTTGAATCAGATGGAGGCGCAGCAGCGCACGCTGGTTGACCTCGAACGCCTCACGCGCGCAGAGCAGCGTGCGGAGAATCTGAGCGCGCAGTTGCGCGACGTGCAGGCTAAGGAAGCGGACCTCCAAGCGCGTCTGGATATATTGGACGAAGCCGTGAAGCCTGAGAACATAGAGCGTGCGATGGCTGGCTATGGTACGACGCACCCGGAAGAGTTGCGAGAGCAGAGACGCAAGCAGCTTGAGAACGAGAGGACCAGAGTGCGCGCGCAGTTGGACCAACTCGCCAACAGCCGCACTCGCCTCGAATCGGCTATCGCCACCGCCGACTCGGAAGTTGATCTGCTGCGCCAGCGCGTTGATGCCACGACTAACAACGCAACTCAAAACACTGCGGCGCAACCGGGCGGCGATAATAACGCGCAACCTGCGCCCCAAACACAAACTCAGCCGTCTACACAGGCGACGCCGCCAATGTAGCGCGTCTAAAAGAGAAGAAAGCGGGGCCGTGCCGCCCTTCCTGACTGTGAGATTAATTTGGTTGAATCTTTTCATTTATCTTGAGAGCCAATTCTTATTGCACGATTCAACTTTACACAACGCAGTCAGGAAGAGTGGCACGGCCCCCCGCTTATTATTTTGTTTTCGAATGCGCGCCTTGACTCGTTGCTATGAGAAGCGCGGGAGTTGTAACATCAGAGTGAAAAGTAAGCGGCAGAAAAACTTCTCTCTCTGTTTGCTTCACATTCTTATGAGCACAATAGCGCAGAGCGAACTCTATCGTTTAATCAACGAAGCCAACGCGCGCGGCGAACGCGTCGTCTGCGCAACTGTGGCGCACACGCGCGGCTCAACGC
>JBAWGU010000505.1:0-4932 GCA_049593215.1 Pyrinomonadaceae bacterium | reverse complement strand
GTTGAGGACGACGCCGAAGATGTGCGCGCCGACATCAACCAACTGCTGCTTGGCGCGGCGCACGACGGCGCGCGAGCTGCGCCCGCCATGCACGACCAGCATCACGCCGTCAACCATCGTCGAAAGAATCGAAGCGTCCGTAAACGAAATCGCGGGCGGCGAATCAATGATGATGTGCGTGAAGCGTTCACTGAGTACGCCCAGAAGTTTTCGCATCTCGTCGGAGCCTAGCAGCTCTGCGGGGTTTGGCGGCACAGGCCCGGATGTGAGCAGCTTCAAGTTGGGCAGCTTTTCATAAGGCTGCAACAACTCGTCCAGATTCGATTCGCTTGAAAGATAGTTTGTCAGGCCGCGCGCGTTCGGCACGTCGAAGTGAGCATGAAGGCGCGGGCGGCGCAGGTCGCAATCAACTATAAGGACTTCCGCGCCCGTTTGCGCCAGCATCACTGCGGTGTTGACGGCTGTCGTCGTCTTGCCTTCCGATGGCTGGCTCGAAGTGACGAGAATCGTCTTCGGCGGCTGGCCTGCGGAAGAGAGCAGGAGCGAGGTGCGCAAGTGCCTGTAGGATTCCGCGATGGGCGAGCGCACGTCGTCAATCAGAGCGAGCGCAGTTGCTTCGCCGCCGCCGTTCGGAGGCGCGTTGCCTCCAAGCCCTTTCAGGCGCAGGCCGCGTTCGTTGCGGCTCGCAGGAATCAGGGCCAGCGCGGGCAGGTGTATGTAGCGGTCAACGTCTTCAACGCTCTTCACTGTGTCGTCTAAGAAATCGAGCAGGAAGGCGAGACCGATGCCTGAGATTAAAGAGAGCAGGAAGGCGATCATGATGTTGCGCGTGCGCTGTGGTCCAATCGGCCCGCCGGGCACGCGGCTATAGTTCATCACGCTCACTTCTCTGCTCTGATCGCCGGAAGTGACTTGCAGCTCCTGCTGGCGTTGGAGCAGCGTGTTGAGATATTGCTTGTTGGTTTCGATGCGCTGGTTGATTGAGACCAGCTCGATCTCATCCTGCGTCTGCTGCGTCGTCGTGCCGCGCTGCTGATTGTAGGATGCGCGCAGAGAGTTTTCACGCGCGGCTGCGCTCTCATAGCGAGACTTGAGCGAGGTGATAACTTCTGTCGGAGCCTTGTTCAAATCCGCTTCGAGCGTCTTGATCTGCTCGTCAATCTTTTTAACTTCGGGCCACTCCTCCGTGTAGGTGACGAGCAGCGCGGCGCGTTTCTCCCTGAGGTCTGCAATCTTGTCGCGCAGCCTTGTGATGCGCGCGGAGCTTTGAACGTCGGGCACGGAATAAACGTCTTGAGAGTCACGCGCAGATTCGTACTGCGCCTGCGCGTCCTTGCGCGCATTCTCGGCCTCAAGCAACTGCATCGCCAGCGTGCGCAGCTTTTGCGTTTCGAGGTTGTCGGCAGTGGCCTCTAAAGGAAGGTTGTGCGCCTTCGCGTAATTAAACTTCACTTCATTGTCGTGCTTAATCTCCGCTTGCAGCTTGGCAATCTCTTTCGCCAGCTTGACTTGAGCATCGCCTGAGCCTGATGTCAGGCGGTTGTAGTTGTTATCAACGAAGACATCCGCGAGAGTGTTGGCTATCTTCTGCGCCAGCTCTGGGTCCGTGTGATGGAAGCGAATGATGACAAGATTCGTTCCCGGCACAGGCTCGACCGTTTCGTTTCCGATGATCGTGTCTTCATAAGGCTCAAGGCGCGCGAGTTGTTCCTGCGTGAGCGTCTCGCCGTCTATGTCGGCCTCTTTAACGATGGGCTGCCCTGAGCTGACAAGCGGAGCAGGCGCGGTCGGAGTTTTAGGCTCACGTCCGAAGATTCTGCGCAGCGAAGCGTAGATGCCTGTCTGCGCCCCACTGCCGCCGAAGTAGTTCGGATTGTGTTGCAGGTCCAATGTGAGCGCGACCTGCCGCGCAAGCGTCGGACTCTGCAAGAGACGAAGCTGCGTGCCCCAGAAGTTCGGATCGGTCTGCCCGTTAATGACAATCTCTTTGGTTTGCAGAACGCTTCTGGGCTTCTGCTCGATCTTGATCGTCGTCGCCGCCTCGAAAATCGAAGGCTGGCGATATTCATGCACGGTGACAAGCGATGTGATGACGAGCACGAGGCTCAATATCAACCACTTGCGCTTGAGCACGACGAAGAGATAGTCGCGCAGGTTCGTCGGCTCTGCGGGCGAGACGCCGTAAGGCTTCCCGTAAGATTTCGACGAGGGCAGATCGCTCAAAGGACGATCCAGACCGCGCTCGACTGTTGGCAATGGAAGCAAACGATTATCTTGAGACATCACAACTCGATTAACTGACTTTGAGACTCAAAGACGATAGACCATTGGTCAGCTTGGCAAAGCTCTATCGCCGTAAGACATGCAACGACCAAATATCATATCAATATGAAGGCAAAAGGAAAAAGGTAAAAGGCAAAGTAAGGCGGAAGCCAACATTTTAATTAAATGTGGTTTCCCCTGATTTTTGCCTTTTTACTTTTACCTTTTGCCTTCCGCGTGAGCGGCAAACTCTCTGAGCGCATCGCGCCAGTCGGGGAGAGGTTCGAGACCTATGGCTTCTGAAAGCAGGCAGCGCAGGCGTGAGTTGCGCGGGCGCGGCGCGGGCCGCTTGAGAGATTCCGCTTTAACCTCTTCGACGATGACAGATTCACGCCCGACAATCTCTAAAGCCGCGCGCGTAAATTCCCAGTAGCTTGCGCCGTCGCCGCCGCTTACCACGTGATAGATGCCGGGCAGATCAAGCTCTGCCAGACGGCGCAGCCGCGCTGCAAGGTGCGGCGCATAGGTCGGCGTGCCGTAAGCGTCGCTGATAGCCTTCATCGTTTCGCCGCGAGACGCGAACTCAAAGATGCGGCTCAGAAAATTTCTTCCACCCGCGCCAAAGACAAAGCCTGTGCGCGCAACGACGGTGCGAGCGCAGGCGGCTTGCGCGCGTCGTTCGCCTTCGAGTTTGGAGACTCCGTAAACGCTCGTCGGGTTTGGATCGTCGCGCTGCGTGTAGAAGCCTTCGGCCTTCTCGCCGTCAAAAACGTAATCGGTCGAAATCGTGACGAGCGATGCACCCGCACGCCGCGCGCTCAACGCGAGGACTTCAGGCCCGCGCGCATTTGCTTGAAACGATTTTTCGGGATTAAGCTCGCACCCGTCAACGTCCGTCCACGCCGCGCAGTTAATCACCGTCTCAGGCCGCGCACTTTCAAAAGCATCGCTCACAGCTTTCTCGTCTGCAATCTCCAGAGAGTTGTGATCGTGTGCAAAGACCTCATCGCCCTGCGCCCTGCAATAATCCACAACTGCGCGCCCGACCATCCCACCCGCCCCTGTCACCACAACTCTCAACGCGAGCCGACCTCCGTTCCGTACTGCTGAGCATAAAATTCTCTGTACGCTCCACTGCGCGCTCGCTTGAGCCACGCGTCGTTTTCCGCATACCAGCGAATGGTCTTCTGTAAGCCGCTCTCCCATGTCTCAACGGGATGCCAGCCGAGTTCTCTTTCCACTTTGCCCGGATCAATCGCGTAGCGGCGATCATGGCCGGGCCTGTCTTTGACCTGACGAATCAGCGAGAGCGGCTTGCCCAGAGCATTCAGGATTGATTCGACAACCTCGCGGTTGCGCCGTTCGTTCCGCGCGCCGACGTTGTAGATTGCGCCCGCTTCGCCTTTCAACATCGCCAGCAGGATTGCGCGGCAATGGTCTTCGACATAAATCCAGTCGCGCACGTTGCGCCCGTCGCCGTAGAGCGGGATGGGTTCGTCATGCAGAGCGTTTGAGAGAATGAGCGGGATGAATTTTTCCGGGAACTGTCGCGGGCCGTAGTTGTTGCCGCAGCGCGTAATCACCGTATCGAGTTTGAAAGTGTGACGGGCGGCGCGCACGAAATGTTCCGCCGCAGCCTTTGACGCCGCATACGGGCTGTTCGGCTCATACGGAGAATCTTCCGTAAAGAAAGCATCCTCATCGTCGTCAGGCAAGCTGCCCATCACCTCATCCGTAGAGATGTGCAAAAATCTACGCACACCCTTTTCCCTAGCCACATCCAGCAGAACCTGTGTGCCCAGAACGTTCGTGCGTATAAAGTCGTCAGCCGAAGCGATGCTGCGGTCAACATGCGACTCCGCCGCAAAATTTACGACAATCTCCGTGTCGTCTTCCACGGCAGCGCGCACGCTCTCGCGCTCCGCGATGTCGCCGCGAATGAAGCGATGGCGCTGTTCGTCCAACCCTTCGAGATTGTCAGGATTTCCGGCGTAGGTGAGCGCGTCGAAGTTAGTGATAATGCAATCTGGAATTTCAGCCAGAGCCAGCCTGACAAAAGCCGAGCCGATAAAGCCCGCGCCGCCTGTAACGAATAGTTTACGCATGAAGCACTAAAGGAAATATCTGATTCAGACGCTCAAGACGAACATCAACAGCCCGGCATCTGATTGAATTCAATATCTGCGAGAGCATGAAGCAAACAGGAATTTGAGTATAGGTTTCGGTTTGAAAGAGTGTCAAGAAAGCTTACTCTCCGAATGCATATTGTTTCATCTTGGAATAAAATAAGAATCGAATGTGGAGGACGGCTGATGTCAATTAAGGAGCAAGTCGTAGAAGAGCTAAAGAGCTTGAGCGAGGAAGACCTCAAAGAGGTGGCGGACTATCTGGCATTTCTGAGATTTCGCGCGCGAAATGTGTTGCCGGTATTTGATGAGGCACAACTTGCAACTCTGTATGCTGAATTTGATGACGAAGATCGTAAGCTGGCCGAAGAAGGCATGGCAGATTACGCCGACGGCTTAATTGAAGAGGATGCCAGGTGACAATCAAACTCGCCGATGAAATTTATCCGGGACTAGCAACTTTAACCACGCTTCGGTCCATCATATTCATCGTCTAATCTGTAGCGGTTTCGCTTTCTTTCCGGGGGACGAAGAGGTCTTAGAT
>JBAWGU010000504.1:0-3829 GCA_049593215.1 Pyrinomonadaceae bacterium | reverse complement strand
GGCAAGCGGCCCGCCCAGCACATGATTGATCGGGCGCGTGTTAAAGAAGCCGACGACGAGCGGCAGCAGTCCGATGATAACAAGCAAGTACGTGCGCAGGATTCTGTTTGCTGCGAGCGGAATCTTATCGAGAATCTGGAAACTCGATGTCTGCTGCCCGTAGCTGTTTTTCTGTTCGGTCGGCTGAATGACGTAAGCCGAGAGCGGAACAATCGGAATGCCCATGGCAATGATCCAGCGCACTGCTTCGTATGTGCCGTCAGGGCGCGGGCGATAGTCAAGGAGCGTCGTTCCGAAGCCGTTAAAGGATGAGAAGGTCTTGCGCGGCGCGGTCAACTCGTGCAGCCTGTCCGTCACCTTTTTAATCTCGTCTATGTTGTGCTGTAGTTTGACAGCCGCGAGCGATTGGCCGCAGTTGGAGCAGGCTTGCAGCTCAACGCTGTTGACAGCTTGGCAAGATAGACACGCAACTGTTTCCATATTCAATGAAATTTATCAGTAAAGATTTCCTTCGCGCTTGCGGCCAGTGTAGTCAACGTAAACGACTTTCAGTTCCGTGTAAAAATCGAGCGCGGTCGAGCCTTGCTCGCGGTCGCCGATGCCTGTGGCCTTGATGCCGCCGAAGGGGATGTGCGCTTCGCCGCCCGTCGTGGGCGAGTTGATGTGCGTCATGCCCGTTTCAATCTCGTCAACGAAGCGGAAGATGCGCGCCGCATCGTTTGAGAAGATTGATGAAGAGAGGCCGTAGTCCGTGTCGTTCGCAACGCTCATCGCTTCATCAAAATCCTTGACGCGAAGAATGGAAAGCACAGGACCAAAAATCTCTTCACGCGCGATACGCATGTCTGGCGTCACGCGGTCAAAGACTGTCGGCTTCACAAAATAGCCTTTGCTCAATCCGTCGCCTTCTGCGCGCGAGCCGCCGCATTTAAGCTCCGCGCCGTCTTCGCGCCCGATCTCAATGTAGTGCAGCACGGTCTTGAATTGATTCTCGTCAACGCTCGGCCCCATCTCCGTCTGAGCATCGTTGCCCGCGCCAATTCGCATAGACTCTGCGCGCCGCACGATACGAGAAACAAACTCGTCTGCAATGTCGTTGACGACAACCGCGCGGCTCGTCGCCGTGCATCTCTGCCCGCTTGAGCCGAACGCGCCCTGCGCCGTTGATTCGACGGCGAGGTCTAGGTCTGCATCTTCCAGCACGACGACGGGATTTTTGCCGCCCATCTCGCATTGAACTTTCGCGCCGCGCCTTGAAACCTGTTCGTAGAGACGTATGCCGACATCATTAGAGCCTGTGAAGGAGAGGGCGCGCACGGCTTTGTGATTGACAATCTCGTCGCCCGCTTCAGAGCCTGAGCCGAGGATGAGATTGAGCACGCCTTTCGGCAGTCCTGCTTCTTCCAGAAGCTCTGTGATGCGAACGGCGGTCGCGGGCGTTAAGCTCGCGGGTTTGAAAACGACTGTGTTTCCGGCGACGAGCGCGGGCGCAATCTTCCAGACGGGAATCGCAACGGGAAAATTCCACGGCGTGACGCAGGCAACAACGCCGAGCGGCTGCTTGATTGTGTAAGCGAAATTCAGTGGCAGCTCTGATTGAATCGTCTCGCCGTTTAAGCGACGCGATTCGCCTGCACAAAACTCTGCGACGTTGATGGAGCGTTGCAACTCGCCGCGCGACTCCGCGACGGTCTTGCCTTCTTCGCGTGTCAGCAGTTGGGCCAGATTTTCTTTGTCGTCTTCCAGCAGACGCGCGAAACGTGCGACGATCTTGCCGCGCGACGGCGCAGGCGTCTGTCTCCAGTCTCTAAAGGCTTCGCTCGCAGCTTCGACTGCGCGCCGCGCCTCTTCGCGCGTGGCTTGCCTGACAGTGCCGAGCACGTCGTCTGTGTTTGACGGATTGATGTTGTCAACGGTGCGTGAAGAAGTGGATTCGATCCATTCGCCGCCAATAAAATTTCGATAGATAGTCATAAGGCGCGTCTAAGTCTCCGCCGGAAAAGATATGCTTCGGTTGAAAAGCTAAGGAAAGATTTCAGCCAAGAATCAAAAGGAGAAACCCGAAAGCTTCTCCGTCCGTGTGACTCTATGGCTGACTAATAATATCATAAGCGGCCATGAGTGAAAGCATAAACAAGCCTTCTTCAACGGAAACGGGCGAGCCGAAAAATTTGCGCGAGCTGCTCGAAAGCCGCGTCGCCGCCTCGCCGGAAAAGATTTTTCTCTGCTCGGAATCTGACGGGCGCGAGTTTAGCTACGCGGAGTTTGACAGGGCCGTGAACAGACTCGCGCGAATGCTGACGGCTCAGGGAATCAGGAAGGGCGACGTGGTGAGCCTCCTTTTGCCGAACGGCGCGGAGTACATTATTGCTTATTTTGCCTGTTTCAAAATTGGCGCGCTCGCAGGGCCGATCAACTCGCTGCTCAAATCGCAGGAGATTGCTTACGTCATCAGCAACTCTGAAGCGAAAGCCTTGCTCGTCCATCCTGAGTTTCAGCAGAGAATTGATGAGATACGCGACGAACTGCCGCAGCTTCGCATCGTTGTTGAATTTGAGAATGAGAGGGTCGCAACGAAAGATTTCGCGGACGCGAAAGAAGATTTACCGGACGTTTCCATAAAGCCCGACGACGAAGCTATCATCATCTACACTTCCGGCACGACGGGAAAGCCGAAAGGCTGTTTGCTGACGCACGCGAACCTGATTGCGAACGCGCGGCAGATTGCAAACTGGCTCGGCTTCACAGAACGAGATCGTTTGTTGACGGTGATGCCGCTCTTTCACATGAACGCTGTTTCGGTGACGACGATGACGCCGCTCTATGCGGGAGGCTCGACGGTTGTTAGTCCGAAATTCTCTGCGTCGCGCTTCTGGCAGATTATCTCTGATTACAAAATCACTTCCTTCGGCTCTGTCGCCACGATGCTCTCGATGCTGCTCTCGAATTACGCGGAAGGAGTGCCGGAAGGTTTAGACACCTCGCGCCTGCGCTTTGCGATGTGCGGTTCTGCGCCTGTGCCTGCGGAAGTTTTGAAAAAATTTGAAGAGACTTTCAACTGTCTGGTGATAGAAGGCTACGGGCTGTCGGAATCAACCTGTCGCTCGACGTTCAATCCGCCGGATGAGCGCAGGCGTCCGGGTTCCTGCGGGATGCCGATTGGAAACGAGATGAAGGTGGTAGATGAAGAGGACAGGGAAGTGCCGTTCGGAGAGTTGGGCGAGATTGTCCTTCGCGGTGAAAATATTTTGAAAGGGTATTACAAAAACGCGGAGGCGACTGAGCGTGCTTTTCTGGGCGGCTGGTTTCACACGGGCGATGTCGGATACAGAGACGCGGAAGGTTTCTTCTACATCGTTGACCGCAAGTCCGACATGATTATTCGCGGCGGCGAAAACATCTACCCGCGCGAAATTGACGAAGTGCTGTACGAGCACAGCGCAGTTGCTTCCGCCGCAACCATAGGCGTGCCCGATAAGCTCTACGGTGAAGAGGTCGCGGCCTTCATCGTCCTCAAAGACGGAGCGAGCGTGACGGAAGAAGAGATCTTAAACTTTTGTCGCGAGCGGCTGGCGGATTACAAGTGCCCGAAGACCGTGCGCTTCCTCGCAGACATTCCGAAAGGGCCAACCGGCAAGCTACTCAAAAGGGAACTCGCGCGGCTCTACGCGGAGGCGCACAGTTAAGCTGGCAAGTAGTGGTTCAATTTGTAGGTGAGTAGAGGTGGGTCGGAAGTTCATCGCTGAGGCGCAGAGGTCTCGCTGAGTTTACGCAGAGATGTTGAATGCTTTTCTATGCGCTAACTCTGCGCCTGCTCTCTGCGCCTCTG
>JBAWGU010000503.1:0-6466 GCA_049593215.1 Pyrinomonadaceae bacterium | reverse complement strand
CACCGCAGAGGCGCAGAGTTTACGCAGAGAGATTGAATGCTTAACTCTCTGCGCCATCTCTGCGCGTGTCTCTGCGCCTCTGCGGTGAACTTCCAGCCCACCCATATTCAAATTCAAATTGAACCACTACTTAAAGCCGGAAGGCGCACGTCCATGCACAATTCAACTTCGCGCACCTCTGTCACACTCTTCGTCGTGCCCGGTTGCCCTCTGTGCGCGAGCGCGCGTGCGTGGCTTGAGCGTCATAAGATTGATTATACTGAGCGCGATGTCGAAAACGATTTCGGCGCGTTGCGCGCGATGTACAGGTTGACGAAGCAACGCTACGTGCCTGTCTTTGAATTTGAAGGGCGCGCGATGGTGCGCCCCAATGAGGAAGAGTTAGCAGAGTTTTTGTTGTGAATGAATTTCTTGCTCCTGAATGAAGAGATGCGTTTCTCTCGTGCTCAAATCATTGGCGCGCTCTTGCTGCTGGCAATCATCTGTCTGGTTATCATCTTCCGCCTGCTCCTTTCACACGCTTGAGTTCCCAAGAGTCAAGACAGAAACCTATTATCGCTGTGGTTGGCCCGACCGCATCGGGCAAGAGCGCGCTCGGCATTGAGCTTGCGCTGAGATTCGGCGGCGAGATTATCAACTGCGATTCCGTGCAGGTCTATCAGGGCATTGAGATTGCGACGGCGAAAGTGACGATGGAAGAGCGGCGCACTGTGCCGCACCACTTGATTGATTTTGTGCCGCCTGAGAGAAACTACACGGCTGGCGAGTGGGCGCGCGACGCGGCGCGGGAGATTGAAAAGATTGAAGCGCGTGGGCGCGTGGCTTTTTTAGTCGGCGGCACGGGCTTTTACCTGCGCGCCTTGCGCTTGCCGTTCTTTCCAAGCCCGCAAACGGATGAGCAACTCCGCCGCCGCCTGACGGAGATTAGGAACAGGCGCGGCGCACTTCATCTACACAGGATGTTGGAGCGGCTCGACCCTGAATCAGCCGCGAAGCTTTTTGCGCGAGATTGGCCGCGTGTGCAGCGTGCTCTCGAACTCTTTTTTCAAACGGGCAAATCAATTTCAGCGCAACAACCCGCGCGCATGGAACCTTATCCGTTCGCCGAGCGCATACGCGTCTTCGCGCTCACCCCCTCGCGGCAGGAACTCTACCGGCGCATCAACGAGCGCACGGAAGCTCACTTCGCAGCAGGTCTCGTAGAAGAGGTTCGCGGCCTTCTCGCAGAGGGCGTGCCCGCAGATTCGAATGCGCTCGGCGCGCACGGCTACCGCCGCGTCGTCGAATACCTTCGGGGCGAAAGAGATTTCAAGAGCGCGATTGAGCAGACCAAACTAGACGTGCGCCACTATGCCAAGCGACAGTTGACGTGGTTTCGCCGCGAGCAGGGCGTCGAATGGGTAGAAGGCTTCGGTGAAGACGCGAACGTGCAAAACCTTGTCGCCGCGAAAATCAACGATGAATGAAAAGCTGTCAGTGGTCCGTTGCCCGTTGTCCGTTGTTTGTGATTGGCTAGTTGATTCCTGAAGGTAAAGGATTCAATTTCAATCAAACTCAAAACAACGGACAACTGACTACGGACTACGGACAGCTTTTTCATAAAAAGTATGGAGATTTCTTGTCCTTTTACTTTTCCCTTTCTTGGTGTAATCTGGCTCTACCATATTCTGCTTTCAAGTTTCAGACTGCCCGGAGATTGTGGTGGACACAAGGCCGACTCCCCAAAATATTCAAGATGCGTTCCTGAACATGGCACGCCGTGACCGCAGCACCGTCACGATCTACCTGTTGCACGGCGCAAAGCTGATGGGCCGAATCAAGAGCTTCGATAAATTTTCCGTCCTCCTGGAATCCGGCTCGCAGGAGCAGTTGATTTTCAAGCACGCTATCTCGACCATCGCGCACGCGCGTCGCCAGAGTGGCGAACTGCGCCCGCCTCAGCCTGCAAGCGGCGACACGCCTTCCGAAAGCAACGCCGAACAGAGCGAGCCTTCCGGCGATTGAACGAGCTTCACTTGCTATTTTCAAGAACACTCATTAGAAAATCGGGAACCTAAGTGGCTGGCACTTTTATCACCTTCGAGGGCATTGACGGGAGCGGTAAGTCAACGCAGATGCGACTGCTGGCAAGCGTGCTGCGGATGCGCGGACTCGAAGTCGTCACGACGCGTGAACCCGGCGGCACGCAGCTTGGCAATCGCTTGAGAGCCGCGCTCCTTGACGCAAATGAACAGGTTGACCCGCTCGCAGAGCTTCTGGTCTTTGCCGCAGACCGCGCTCAGCACGTGCGCACGCTCCTGCGCCCCGCGCTTGAATCCGACCACATCGTTCTCTCTGATCGCTACGCAGATGCCACCGTCGCTTATCAAGGCGCGGGCAGAGGTTTTACGCCTGAGCTAATCGCGGAGATTGTCGCGCTTGCCACCGGCGGCCTTCAACCTGACCTGACGCTCATCTTCGATCTCTCCGTCGCGGAATGTATCGCGCGCACAGGGCGGCGTACAGACGGCAAGCAGCGTGGTGATCGCCTCGACGCCGAAGACGCAGAGTTTTACACGCGCGTGCGCAACGCCTATCTGGAGTTAGCGGCCAGAGAGCCTGAACGCGTGCGCCTCATAGACGCCAGCGACTCCGTAGAAGAAACACACGCGCGCGTCCTTAAAACTGTGATGCCATTTTTAGAAAAGCAGGAGTCAGGAGTCAGGAGCCAGAAGTCAGAATAAAAGCGTCTTCATGCTTTTCCTTCCGGCTTCCGGCTCCTGACTTCTGAATTCTTAATCATGTTTGAGCGACTTGTTGGAAATCAGAGGGTGAAGGAGAGCCTGCGGCGTATGCTTGAGGCGCGGCGCGTGCCGGGGGCGCTGTTGTTTGCTGGCGAAGATGGTGTTGGCAAGAAACGCTTCGCGCTTGAGCTGGCGAAGGCTTTTAACTGTCGCGCGCGTGTTGGCGTTGAAGCCTGCGGCCACTGTCCCGCGTGCGTGCGTATAGAAGAATTTGCTCTGCCGCCTACAGACGAGAAGGATGAGTACAAGAAGATTATCCGGAGCGCACACACGGACGTTGGGATGGTGCTGCCATACAAGCGCGCGATTCTGGTTGACGCGATACGCGATCTTGAGCGCGAGGCAAACTTTCGACCCTTCGAGGGCGAGGCGCGCATCTTTTTGATTGAAGAAGCGGATAAATTGAATGAGGCTTCGTCCAACGCCTTGCTGAAAACTCTGGAAGAGCCGCCCGCAACTTCGCATCTCATCCTGATTACGTCGCGCCCCGCCGCGCTCCTTCCAACCATACGCTCGCGCTGCCAGACGATTCGCTTCTCGCCACTGACAGTCGCGGAGATTGAAACGCAGCTCGTAAAAGATAAGAGCGTTGCTCAAACGGATGTGCCTTTGCTTGCGCGTGCGGCGCGCGGGAGCATCGGGCGCGCTCTCTCCCTGAGCGCAGACAGTTATCGAGCGCAGCGCGAGGCGATGTTGAAAGTTTTGAGCGCGCTGGTGTTGACAGTTGATCGCGTGCAGCTTCTGCGCTCCGCCGAAGAGTTGAATGATGCGAAGCTGAAGGACGAGTACGAAGCAAGGCTTGATGTGCTTGAGACGCTCGTGCGTGATGTGTGGCGACTTGCGCTCGACCCGAAGAACGCGCAGATTGTCAATGAAGACCTGCGCGAGCAACTGAAGATGATGGCCGAGCGCACCAAAGCTCAAAGCGCGGCGCGGCGGCTGATGGAGATTGAGAAATTGCGCGAGCAGCTTGCAGTCAACATCAATCGCAAAGTGACTACGGACGCGCTCTTTCTGGGGATGGCTTCGAGGTAAGGGGATTTTAAGTGATGGCTAAGCGGATTTTAGTTGTGGATGACGATCAGGAGTTGCTCGATCTGTTGAGCTACGCGCTCCGGCAGGAAGGCTATGACGTGCTTGCGGCGCATGACGCTTTCGAGGGGTTGAGTGCGATTGAAAAAGAGCACTTTGATCTCGCGCTCTTAGACGTGATGATGCCAAAGATGGACGGCCTCACGATGCTCTCTGAATTGCGCCAGCGACGTGAAGACTTGAAGGTCATCATTATCACGGCCCTCTCGACGCCTGACACGGCCATCAGCGCGTTGCGCGATCATGCCTGCGATTTTCTAGCGAAGCCTTTCGACCTGCCCGAACTGCTTTCAGCCGTCAAAGCCGCTCTCAAGCTCGGCGAGCAGGAGTTTCATATAGAAGTTCTCTCGGCGCGTCCGGAATGGATTGAGCTGAGAGTGCCCTGCGACCTGGCTGCCGTGGAGCCGCTTGAGCGTTTGATGGCGCAACTGAAAACTGACTTGCCGAAGGAGACCAGAGAGAGCGTCAGCTATGCTTTCCGCGAGATGCTGCGCAACGCCGTCGAGTACGGCGGCAAAAACGATCCGAGCCAAACGGTCGAAGTCGGCTACCTGCGCACGCCGCGCGTCATCCTCTATCGCATCAAAGACCCCGGCGCAGGCTTCAGTTTTCAATCGCTTTATCACGCGGCGATACTCAATCCCGAAGCCGACCCCGTTCACCACGAGCGCGTGCGCGAAGAAAAAGGGATGAGGCCGGGGGGGTTTGGCATCCTCATCGCGCGCAACATGGTTGACGAGATGATCTACAACGAGCGGCACAACGAAGTGATTTTGATTAAATATCTGGACAGCGTTCAGGATTGAGTTGCCAGCAGAAATTCATTGACGGGATTTCGTTGACTGACCATTGCCGTGTCTGTAACATCAGCGCATCTCGGCTCACTAGACGTTGCCATCGCAGCGATTGAACATCAGGGATTCTCCACTAACATGGCAAGACGAAGGTGCAGTCTCCCTCGCGCTCTAACTCAAATTCCAAAAGCCGAGCTATCACAGTAGCCATCTGCTTTTGCCTGCGCCTACAAGAGAAAGGATTAGGTTTCAACATGATTCGTCCCCATAAACACTCCCACAACTCAATAGCTCCCGGTCATTCGTCACGAAGGCGGCGCAAGCATCCGCTTATCAAACTAACGATTCTTCTGACGCTCGTCGGCATAGCTCTGGCAGGTCTCTCCTCATTCTTATCGAGACCATCAAAAGCTGCCTCTTTGACTGTCGTGATCAGCCAGTTTTATGTCAGGAGCGGCACAGCCACCAGCCTTTATAATCAGGATTTTGTGGAGCTTCACAATCAAACTAATGCTTCCATCAATCTGGCTAACGCTTCTCTACAATACATTGACGACATCGGGATGGACCGAAAGATAAATCTGTCAGGGACGATTGGAGCAGGTAAGTACTACCTTATCTCCATCGGGGCTGTCTCAACAGGAGTCTCATCTCTGCCTACGCCGGATGCCACAGGGCCGACCGGAGCCGGTAGAGACCTGAATAATGCAGACGGCACAATCGCGCTCTTCAACTGCACGGTTGATCAGACTATCGCTACCACCTGTCCCACAAATGTAATGGGCGCGTGTAGCGTGATTGATAAGGTCGGTTACGCGAGCACCGGCACTCCGACTTCTCCTCCGACCTGCCCCGAAGGCACAGCCACTCAATTCCCGAACAGGCTCAATTCGAGGAACAGGGGCGTCACCGGCAACAACCCTGATACCGATGACAATTCTGTTGACTTCACATTGTCAGCGCCAAATCCACGCAACACCGCCACCGCCGCGACTGGCCCCACTGCCGCAGAGGCAGCCATCAGAGGACTCATCGCGGACTCAAACGGCGATGGAGTAGCAGGCGTGGCGGTGAATCTCTCCGGCTCAAAATCAATCCGGGCCATCACAGATTCACAGGGCCGATACTCTTTCACAGGATTAGACGCGGCGGGTTTCTACACCGTCACTCCACAGCTTGCCAACTACAATTTCGGCCCGGCTTCACGCTCATTCTCGCTCTTAAGCGATCAGGCGGACGCGCCATTCACTGCTACGGCGAGCGCGCAAACGGCTAACCCTCTGGACACCTCTGAATACTTCGTGCGTCAACAGTATCTTGATTTTCTTGACCGCGAGCCTGACGCGGAAGGATTCAACTACTGGTCATCGCAATTTGACAGTTGCGGCGTAGATAATCTCTGTCTCAACTCTCGTCGCATAGATACGAGCGCAGCCTTCTTCATGGAGCGAGAGTTCCAACTCACAGGCTCCTTCGTCTATGGACTCTACAAAGGCTCTCTGGGACGCAATCCGCAGTTTGCGGAGTTCATGCCGGATAGAAGCAGGATCAGCGCCGGTGACCAACTGGATTCAAGCAAGCAAGCTCTGGCAGATGAATGGGTCACACGCTCTGAGTTTAAGAGACAGTATCCTGACTCGATGACGAATGCAGAGTTTGTCAATCGTCTCTTTGACGTGGCCGGACTCTCTGGCTACTCTTCGGAGAGACAAGGCTACATCAACGCTCTCAACAGTGGAGGCACGCGCTCTGCTGTAGTTCGCGGAGTCATCGAAGGTGATGCTTTCATGCAGAAGG
>JBAWGU010000502.1:0-1588 GCA_049593215.1 Pyrinomonadaceae bacterium | reverse complement strand
CTCATTGAATCAATGAACCAATGAGCCAATGAGCCAATGAGCCAATCCCTCTTTCTTCATCCTTCCGCCTTCATCCTTCATCCTTGCCCTTCGACGCCCGTTGCCATTCCGTTGTATAAATATAGCTGCACTTATTATTCATTCCGAAAATCCGACGGGAGTTTTTTATGGAGTATTACGAGAATATTCTGGGGCGCATTGGCCGCACGCCGCTCATTAAGCTTAATCGAATGACGAAGGGCATCAAGGCGACTGTGCTCGCCAAGATGGAGAGCCTCAATCCCGGCGGCTCTGTCAAAGACCGCATCGGCATCGCCATGGTCGAAGCGGCAGAGCGCGAAGGCAAACTCAAAGCGGGCGGCACAATCGTCGAAGCTACTTCGGGCAACACGGGCATCGGCCTCGCGCTCGCCGCCGCAGTCAAAGGCTATCGCTGCATCTTTGTGATGACGGATAAATCTTCCGTCGAAAAAGTTCGCTACCTTAAAGCTCTCGGCGCGGACGTTGTGATTACGCCTGTCTCCGCCAAACCCGGCACGCCCGATCACTACATCGAAACGGCCAAACGCATCGCTTCGGAAACGCCCAACTCTTATTATCCTGACCAGTATTCACATCCTGAAAATCCGGGGGCGCATTACAGGACCACAGGGCCGGAGATTTGGGAGCAGACTGACGGAAAGATTACACACTTCGTCGCGGGACTCGGCACGGGCGGCACAATCTCAGGCACAGGCCACTATCTCAAAGAGAAGAATCCGCACATCCGCATCATCGGCGCAGACCCTTACGGCTCTGTCTTCAAAACTTTTAAGGAGACAGGCAAACTCGTCGAGCCGACGCCTTATCTTGTCGAAGGCATAGGCCAACAGGTCATTCCAGAGAACGTGCAGATCAGATACGTTGACGACGTTATCAACATCACAGACCGCGAATCGTTTGAACTCTCAAGACAGCTCGGACGCCTCGAAGGCATCTTCTGCGGCGGCTCAACCGGCACGAACGCCGCCGCCGCCCTCCGCGTCGCGCGCGATTTGGACGAAACGGCAGTCGTCGTCTTCATCGTCTGCGACACGGGCGAGCGTTATTTGACGAAGCATCATTCGGACGAGTGGATGAAAGAGAAGCGTCTGCTTGAGCCGCAAAAGATTACTGCCGGACTCATCAACGAGACCAAAGGGTCATACGCGCCTGAGAAACTGATTTCAGCCGCGCCGTCCGACCGCGTTGCAGACGTGCTCGCGCAGATGAGCGAACTAGGGCTGGCGCAGGTTCCTGTGCTTGAAGAAGGGCAGCCCGTCGGCTCCTTGAGAGAGAATCGCGTGCTGGCGAGAGCGTTGGGCAATCGTGAGCTTTTGGAAGCTCCGGTCAGCGAAGTGATGGACGCGAGCTTTCCAATCATAGACGTTGACGCCAGCATCGCAGACGTAACACGCCAACTCCAATCAAGCCCCGCCGTGCTCGTCGAAGAATACGGACGCATCACAGGCATCATCACACGCCACGACGTTTTAGACGCGCCTACAAACAATTCTCGCGGATAACTGTAGGGGCAGAAGAGCAAGGATGAAGGATGAAGGCGGAAGGA
>JBAWGU010000501.1:0-3096 GCA_049593215.1 Pyrinomonadaceae bacterium | reverse complement strand
GTGATAATCTGGCGTCGGTGGTGCTGTATGGGTCTGCGGCGGCGGGCGATCATGTTGAATTGCGCTCAGACTACAATCTTTTGATTGCTCTTAACCGCATCACGCCCGAAGACCTGCGCGTGGCGCAAGCGCCGATGAGAGAGTGGCAACGTCTGGGCCATCCTCTGCCTGTCTATTTCACTGTCGGCGAGCTACGCGATGCGGCGGACGTATTTCCGATTGAGTTTCGTCAGATGGAGAAGGCGCGTAAAGTGCTCTACGGCAGAGACCCTTTCGAGTATGTTCAACTGACGGATGCGAACCTGCGCCATCAGACGGAGTACGAGTTGAGAAGCAAGCTGATTCAGCTTCGCAGGCTCTACATTCCCGCGTCGGTTTCGGCGGAGAGGCTTGCGGCTTTGATGAGCGACAGCCTTGCGAGTTTCGCCGCGCTGTTTCGCGCCGTGCTGATGTTGCTGGGCCATGAGCCGCCCGTCGCCAAGCCCGATTGCGTGCGCGCAACTGTTCGCGTGCTTGAATTAGACAATGAGCCTTTCGAACGAATATTCGCTATCCGCGCGAGCGACGAGACGCCTCTCAACGAAGTAGAGGCCAACAATCTCTTCGGCGCGTACCTCGCGCAGATTGAGCGCGTCATAGAGGCGGTTGATAAGATAGAGAGTGATTCGTGAATGGTAAATGGTAAATGGTGAATGGACGAACGGCTTTCTTCTATTCACTATTTACCATTTACCATTTACCATTTACCAATCAAGGAGAAAGAGATGAATAAGAGAAGAATGTGGCTACTTGCTTTCGCAGTTTTCGTCATGGTCTCGACAAGCGGGTGCGGCTACAACACGCTTCAGACCAAGCAGCAGAACGTGAAAGCGAAGTGGGCCAATGTTGAGAGCCAGCTTCAGCGTCGCGCTGATTTGATTCCGAATCTTTTCGAGGCGGCGAAAGCTGCCGGTGTGCAGGAGCAGCAGGTCTTTGGAGATATTGCTGCGGCGCGCTCGCGCCTGTTGAATGCGACGCAGGCCCAGCCGCAGGGCGAAGGCGGCGACAAATCGCCTGAGCAGAAGCAGGCCGTCATTGATGCCAACAACAGTTTTGGCGGGACCATCGGGCGGCTGCTCTCGCTGGTAGAAAACTACCCGACACTCAAATCGAGCGAGAGCTTCCAGAAATTTCAAGACTCACTCGAAGGCACAGAGAACCGCATCGCAACCGCGCGCAACGACTATAATACTGCCGTGCAGGACTACAACACGACGCGCGGCAATTTCCCGACTGTGATTGCGGCAAAGATTTACGGCTTCAAAGAAGAGCCTTACTTCAAAGCCGACGAAGGCGCAAAACAAGCGCCCAAGATTGACGCCAACTCGCTGCGTAAAGACCAGAAGCAGTAACAAGAGCAGTTTACAGTTTTTGGTTTTCAGTTTTCAGTAAAAGCAACTCGCTCGCTTCTGAAAACTGAAAACCGGAAACTGTAAACTTTTTTTTAGAATCCTCGCGTGCTGCACATCGCGCAGTGGTCGCAGGGTTTGCTCCCCGGCTCAAGGCTGCAAGTCTTTTCCTTCTCGAAGAATTCCACCAACTCTGAAACGGCAGCTTCATCAACGCCGAAACGCTCCTGGCTCGGATGCGCGGCTGGAACATAGACGCCGCTCAACCAGGGCGAACGTGTCTGCGGCGCGCTCTCCGTCCCACTCTGATTTGTGGCTCTCTCAACACGATTGCCAGTGGAAATTCTCGCTGGTTGATCTTCTTCATGCGAGACGTGAGATTCGATCTGGGCGATTCGTTTTTGAAGCTCAGAGAGACTCGCGCGCATCTGTGCCAGTTCATCTGCAACATCGCCGTTGCTGCCAGCAGCTTGCGCCTTTGCTTTGCTCTCGCTGCCCTCTTCAACGCGGCGCGCGATGCGCTCGGCAAGTTGTCGCACACGATCCTGTTCAGTGCTCACCCCGCGCCTCCTTCACTTCGTCCTTATGTAAATCAATGTAATCAACGACGCCGACGATTGCCGAATCAATCGCCGCACCGGCTTCTCCCGTTGCGGCTGTCGAAGCGCCCCAGCCTTCCTGCACAATCAGGACAATATCGCCCTCGCCTGCATCAACCGAGTCGAGCGCAAGAACGGTCTGCGGCATCTCAACGCCTTCGGGCGTAATCTGCTGGCAGAGCATGACGCGCGCGTTCCGGTAACGCACATTCTTCTGCGTCGCCACGATGTTGCCAAGCACGCGCGCCAGAATCATCTGTTTGAATTTCCTTTATGCACGTGCGCTTCCGAATCAACGATGGCGATGATCGTGCAATCGGTCGGCGTGTCTTCGCGCTTAAAAGGAAAGCTGGCCTCTTTGCCTCTGCACCAGAAGACAAGCTCGCCCACGCCCGCGCCGATGGAATCCAGAGCCACCAGCGGCTTCCCCTGCGGCTGCAAGTTGGCGTTGAGCGACTGAATAACCATCAGCTTGCGCCCCGCCAGCGAATCATTCTTCACTGTCGCCACAACCGTCCCTATCACACGCGCTAATTGCATAAATTAGTAAATGGTAAATGGTAAATGGTAAATGGTAAATGGAGGTCGGACACGTTCGTCTATTTACCATTTACTATTTACCATTCACCAGAATTCAGTCATTCAAAACATCAACGGTATCAATGACGCCGACGATGGCTGCGTCAACGGGCGTGTCCTTCATGCCTTGCGCGAGACGCGCGCTTGAGCCTGCGACGACGAGCACGCGTTCGTGAAAGCCCGCGCCAACAGTGTCAACCGCGACGACGTATCCGCTCGTGTCCGTCCCATCAACATTGACGGGACGGACGATGAGCAGTTTCTTTCCGTCGAGCCGCGGGTCTTTCTGCGTCGAGACGACTGTGCCGATGATACGCGCAATAATCATTTGCGTAGTGAATAGTAAGTGGTCAATGGTAAATAGACGAACGGTTTTGTCCATTTACCATTGACCATTTACTATTTACCCGTTAAGGCCAATCGGCAGAGTTTCGTCAACGCTTCCGTGCGGGCGCGGGATGACGTGGACGCTGACGAGTTCACCGACGCGGCGAGCGGCAGCCGCGCCTGCGTCCGTCGCGGCTTTCACC
>JBAWGU010000500.1:0-1527 GCA_049593215.1 Pyrinomonadaceae bacterium | reverse complement strand
CAGTTAATGTCATTCTGGTCCTGACGTGAAATGTCACTCAAAATTTTTCGCTTCTTCCTGTCAAAAATCTCCTTCTTAAAGATTTTCTAATATTTTGTGGTGACAAACGACTCGTTATCGTATATATAGCGTTCGTTTTGTTTTACGGTTGCGGCAGCAAGAAGGCCGCAAGCGAACTTGTCATAATAACAGCGCATCAATTATGTGAGCGGTTCGTTCTTTGCATAGAGATAGGTGGGGCCATCAGAATTGGCCCCATGCGCGCGTAAGGTTGGCCCCTTAATTACGAATATTGAATAGGGGCAGTTGAAAAGGAGAGAGGCAGGCCACACGCGGCCAGTTTCAAGAAGCCTTTTCGAGTCAGGGCAGACCTTAGCCGCTCATGCAAAGGAGGACGGCCATGATTGCAGAGATGGAAATGGAAAAACAGATAGACACAACGGAGACGGTCTTCCTCGACCCGGATCAAAAGAGTCCGCGCGCTCAGGAGTTTGAAGAGAAACTCGGGAGCCGCATTGTGGGCCAGGAGCGCGCCGTGCGGCGCATGAGCGGCCTCTACCAAATTTTTCTGGCGGGCATGAACCCGCCCAGCCGCCCTGTCGGCACGATGCTCTTTCTGGGACCAACAGGCTCCGGCAAGACTCGCGTGATAGAGGCTGCCGCCGAAGTTCTTTTCGGCGACCCGAACGCTGTCGTCAAAATTGACTGCGCAGAGTTTCAGCACTCTCACGAGATTGCGAAGCTCATCGGCTCGCCTCCGGGATACCTCGGCCACCGCGAGACTTCTCCGATGCTCACGCAGGAGAATCTAGACCGGATGCACACGGAAGAGACGAAGCTCTCGCTGGTGCTTTTCGACGAGATTGAGAAGGCTTCGGACAGTTTGTGGCAACTGCTGCTCGGCATCCTTGATAAAGCGACACTGACGCTCGGCGACAATCGCCGCGTGGACTTCTCGCGCACGATGGTGATTATGACCTCGAACCTCGGCGCGCGTGAGATGTCTGAGCTTATCTCCGGCGGCATCGGCTTCGCCCCCGCCAAGGGCGCAAAGAATCCGAACGACACGGAAGTTGACCAGAAGATTTATCGCACGGCTGTAGAGGCGGCGCGGCGCAAATTTTCGCCGGAGTTTATGAATCGCATAGACAAGGTTGTGGTCTTCCGTTCATTGAAAGAGCATCACCTGCGCCAGATTCTTGAGCTTGAATTGCAGGCTGTGCAGGATCGCATCATGTTGTCTGCGGGAACGAAGTTTGTGTTCCAGTGCTCCGACACGGCGAAAGACATGCTCCTGCGCGAAGGTATTGACTTCAAGTATGGCGCGCGCCATCTCAAACGCGCCATCGAGCGTTTCCTCGTCTACCCGCTCTCGAATCTGGTAGCGACAGCACAGGTCGGGCTTGGCGATCTCGTCAATGTTGACCTCAGTGAGAGCAGCGGCAAACTTATCTTCTCGAAACGTTCGGGTGGAGCGTTGATTCAGGAGATGCCCGAACAGAAAGATGAGACGGAAGAGGATAGCAA
>JBAWGU010000499.1:0-5008 GCA_049593215.1 Pyrinomonadaceae bacterium | reverse complement strand
CTCTCCGCTCGCAGTGCTCAAGCGCGGCTACGCTCTGGCGCAGAACGAGCAGGGACGATTGCTGCGCGACGCGCGCGAAGTTGAGATTGGAGATGCGGTGAGCCTGCGTCTGTCCGCAGGCGTTCTGCGTTGCCGCGTCGAAGAGAAAGAGGAGAGCGTTTGATGTCCACTGCTCCCGGCAAAAATCCAAGACCGAAGCGGGGCCGCATCGTGATTGAGCTAGGTCAGCAAGGCGCACGGGGCGTTGCGCCGAAGGGTAAGCGGCGCGGCAGCCTCATCAAGAAAGTTCTGGCCGTCATCGCGCTCCTGCTCGTTGCATTTGTATTAGTCGCCCTCGTCGGCGGCTATTTCTGGTGGCAGCATTACAAGACCGGCCCTGCCTATTCGCTCGCGCTTCTGGTTGACGCGGCGCAGCGCAACGACGTGGAAACTGTTGACCGTCTCGTTGACACAGACAAGATCGTTGACAACTTTGTGTCGCAAGTTACGGAGAGAGCGATGGGGCAATCTTCTTCGCTCCTGAATCCGCAGTTGAGCAGACAGATTCAAACGCTTGCGCCGAAGATGCTGCCGCAGATTAAACGAAGCGTTCACGATGAGTTGATGAAACAGGTAAAAGAGTTTTCTACGCGCGCCGAAGGCAAACCATTCGCGCTCATCGCCGTCAGCATCCCTTTCATCCTCGACTTCAAAGAAGAAGGCGACACGGCGCAGGTAAAGGGCGAAGTCAAAAACAAACCCATCGAGATGACCATGCAGCGCGACGGCGAGCAATGGAAAATCGTCGCCGTCAAAAACGACGAACTCGCCGCGCGCATCATCAACGATATCGCAGGACGCAACATCATCAACCTGCTTGGTAACGATTAACATAACCGCCGCCGACGCAGAGAAGATAAGAAAGGGGAAGAGGGGAAATGGGTCAAAGGGGAAAAGGAATAAGAGAAAGTTGTTTGTCTTTACCTTTTCCCCTCTTCCCCTCTTCCCCTTTTCCCCCTCTTGGTTTCTCTACGTCTCTGCGGTATATCTCGTTTTAGGAAATTGAGATGAAGAAGACACAGGCGCAACCGAAAAATTTTGAAACGTCGCTCGCGGCTCTGGAAAAGATTGTGCGCGAGTTGGAGCGTGGCGATTTGCCGCTCGAAGAGAGTCTGAAATTATTTGAAGAGGGTGTACAGCTTTCGCGCGAATGCCAGGAGCGACTGAATCAGGCGGAGCGGCGCATAGAGGTCTTGCTGCGTGACGGCGAGGGCCGCCCTGTCTTAAGCGGGTTCGAGACGGAAGCGGAAGGCTTCGGTCTTGGAAGGGACGAAGAGGTGGACGAGGACGAGAGCGTTTTCTAAAGAGCTATGATGCGAGTCTCTTCTGAAATTGAAACAATAAATGAACGCGAGGCGCGCGACTTTTTCATGCAGTGCCGCGCGCGTGTTGATGCTGCGCTCGATGCTCTTGTGCCTGCGGAGACGCGAGAGCCTCTCAGCGTGCATGGCGCGATGCGTTGGAGCATCTTTGCGGGCGGCAAGCGTCTGCGCCCCGCGCTGCTCTTGGCGACGGGCGAAGCGTTCGGCGCGAGCGAAGATGTTTTGATAAGAACGGCCTGCGCGCTTGAGATGATTCACACCTACTCGCTTATTCACGACGACCTGCCTTCGATGGATGATGACGACTTGAGGCGCGGGCGTCCGACCTGTCACGTCAAATTCGGAGAAGCGACAGCGATACTCGCAGGCGATGCGCTGCAAACTCTGGCCTTTCAAACTATCGCAGAAGATGAGTCAATCGAAGCGAGTGTGCGTGTGCGTGTCATCAGCGAAATTGCGCGCGCTTCGGGCACGCCGAGCGGTATGGTTGCGGGACAGGCTTTAGACCTCGCGGCAGAATCGCGTGCGGTCACAGGCGCGGAGCTTGAGCGCATTCACGCTCATAAAACGGGCGCGCTCATCACAGCCGCCGCGCGCACGGCAGCTATCATCTCAGGAGCAAGCGAAGCCGAACTCGAAGCGGTCACGCGCTACGCCGCGCAGATCGGGCTGCTCTTTCAAATCACGGACGACCTTCTGGATGTCACAGCTACCGCAGAAGTCTTAGGGAAGACTCCGGGCAAAGATGCACGCGCGGAGAAAGCCACGTATCCGGCCCTCTACGGCCTCGAAGCAACAAAGGAACGCGCCCTCTCTGCTCATCAGGAAGCCTGCGCCGCGCTCGAACAACTCGACAGGCCCGTGCAACTCCTGCGTGCCATCGCAGACTTCATTCTCCATCGCAGAGCTTGAAAGCTGTTGACCTTCATCCAATCATCAAGACATAATTAACCTACCCAATCGCGTAGAGATAATCTTCCCCCGTAATCCGAAGACTGAAATCCAAACCTTATTCTTAATTTCTTACTTGCAGAAATCTGTTTAGAAAGAAGGATGCGCTATGAACTGCCCGCGTCGCAGATTCAATCGCCGGACGCTCTTTGTTTTGTGCTGCCTCGTCGCCGCAGCAATACTTTCACCGCTCATCCAGCATCTGCGCGGCTCGCTCGATTTAGTTCAAGCGCTGTCATCCTCAGCCGCTCAGCAGAACATCAATGGGCGGATAGTTTTTACGAGCGCGCGTGACGGCAACAACGAAATCTATTCGATGAACCCTGACGGCACAGACCAGCGCAACCTCACCTTCAACGCGGGCACAGACGTGACGCCCGCCTCGACGTTCGACGGCAAGAGCATCCTTTTTGCGAGAGACAATTTTCCGCTCGAAGGGAGCGGCGGCATCCCCAGAGACATCTACCTGATGAATGCTCAGGGAGGCGGCTTGAGGAAAGTGACGAGCAACCCGAACGAAGCTGATGTGCGCTTCTATGATCCGGCAGCTTCGCCTGACGGAAGCAAGTTTGTTTTTGTGAACAGCTTTCAAGGCGAGGTGACGCACCTCGCAACCATCAATGCGGACGGGAGCGGCGGCCCGACAGTCATAGACAACAGCACGGAAGTTGCCGATCCCGCGTGGTCGCCGGATGGCACGCGCATCGCCTTCATCGGGCGCGAATCGCTCTTGAATCCAGAAGACACGTTTCAATTTTTCCTCTTCGTCATCAACTCGGACGGAAGCGGCAAGACCAGAATCGCGGATCAGCCTGTCTTCATCTCCGGCAGCAATTTCCCCTTCGTCTTCACAGGCCCGGCGTGGTCGCCTGACGGAACACGCATCGCCTTCGCTGGCAACCGCGACGGCAACGCCGAGATTTACACAATAGACGCGAGCGGCGGGAATCTGCAAAGGCTGACGAACAGCGCGACAGAAGACATCCTGCCCGCATGGTCGCCCGACGGAAGCCGAATTGTTTTCACGAGCAGGCGCGACGGCAACCGCGAGATTTACGTGATGAACGTTGATGGAAGCAACCAGACACGTCTCACGAACGCGAGCGCAGATGATTACGATCCCGACTGGCAGGTTGCGGTTCCGCAGGATCGTCCGGCTCCCGTCGCGCCAACCGTACAATTTAAGTGGACCAGCTATCGCGTGCCTGAGAGCGGCACAGGCGGCGATCCCTTGCTTGTCACACGGCTCGGCAATTTGAGCGGCGCATCCAGTGTCGAATTCTTCGTCTCTGACGGCACGGCTAAAATCGGCGCGGACATTGCGAACGCCACAGGCACAATCAGTTTCGCCGCCGGAGAAGCCAGCAAGACCGTCACGATTCCTTTCATAGACGACGGGCTGGTTGAAGGCGATGAAAATTTCTTCATCACGCTGCGGAATCCTGTGGGCGCAACGCTCGGCGGAAACACTGTGAACAGGACCACTATTACGGACAACGACGTGCCGCCGCCCGGCAGAAATCCGATTGACGACACAGACTTTTTTGTCCGCCAGCAATACCGCGACTTCCTTAACCGCGAGCCGGACGATGAAGGCTTCGCTTACTGGACCAGTCAAATCAAACAATGCGGCAACGACCCCGCCTGCATTCATCAGAAACGAATTGACGTGAGCGCGGCCTTCTTCATCGAGCAGGAGTTTCAACAGACAGGCTTCTTCATCTACCGCGTCTATCAGGGCGCGTTGGGTCGCAGGCCAACCTTCGCAGAGTTTACGAACGACAGAACAAAATTTATAGAGGGCACAAGCCTCGATGCGAGTCAGGACACTTTCGCGGCAGAGTTTGTGCAGCGACAGGAATTTTTGGCAAAGTATCCCCAGACCATGAGCCGCGATGCTTTCGTTGATGCGTTGATTGCCAGCGCCATTCAAGCGTCGGGCATCGGAAATTTAGTCATCCGGCGCAGCTCTTTAATCGCGCTCTACAACACGGGCGCAAACCAGATTGAGAGCCGCGCACGCGTCCTGCGAATGCTCGTGAGCGACGAAGGATTCAGCAGCGTGTTCTTCAATCCGGCGTTTGTGGCCGCGCAATACTTTGGCTACCTGCGGCGCGACCCGGAAGAGAGCGGCTTTCTCTTCTGGCTCAATGTGCTCAACAGCCAGCCAAACAATTTTCGCGGGATGGTCTGCGCGTTTCTGACTTCAGCAGAGTATCAGGCGCGCTTTAACCCGAACTCGATAACGCGCGACAACCGTAGTTGCGCACAATAAGGAACCTCCGATGAAAAGAATAACTGCCGCTCTCATGCTGGTGATGTTGCTCACCGCTCACGCCGCGCTGGCGCAGTGCAAGCGCACCCTGCCGATAAAGTTCGAGCGCGGGCGCACCGGCGCTGTGCTCAAGGGAAATCTGGGCACAGCCAAATCGGCCTGTTACAAACTGCACGCGCGCTCAGGCCAGCGCATGACGGCTCACTTAACTTCCTCGAATAAGCGCGCTCGCTTCAGCATTGGGCCGGACTTTTATGACGCAGATTTTTTGGAAGGCGCGTATGACGTGACCGATTGGGAAGGCGAGTTGAGTGATGTGAGCGGGGGCAATAATTTCCTCATTATCGTCTCTTCGCAGAAGGCAGGCGAGACATACACGCTCGAAATTAACATCCGCTAGATAATCAGAACCGCCTGCGGT
>JBAWGU010000498.1:0-2658 GCA_049593215.1 Pyrinomonadaceae bacterium | reverse complement strand
GGTGAAAGCCGTCCGCAGAGAAGAACTCAGGATGCGTGGGGATAAGCTCATGCGTCGCGCTGTAAGCGTCAACCACGAGCAGGCCGTGTCGCCCGGCAATCTCTGCAATGCGGCGGTTGAATTCCAGCACGCGCGCGTGCGCCTCTGCGCGCCAGTAAGAGGGGATGGCCGGAGCGAGCGACACGTCCGGCAGATTCGAGACGACGATGCGCGCCTGCGTCTTCGCCCTTAAACGCTTGATAATCTCTTCGTAGTTGCGCGAAAACTTTTCGGGCGTGATGCCGTGCCCGATGTCGTTGATGCCTATCCCGACTGTGACCAGCGTCGGATTCGCGCTCGTAGCCGGAGCAAGCTGTGTGCGCAACAGGTCATCTGTCGTTGCGCCGCTCACGCACAAATTTTTCAAGCTCGAACCGGCGCGCTCGCGCTTGATACGCTCAAAGAGCCGCACCACGTAACCGCCCTCGCGCGCTCCTACGCCCACGCCCGTCGAATCTCCAATCGCAACATACACAACAGGCCGCGCCTCTTCCACCTTGCTCTCCATCACCGATTCATTTCCTTTTGATAAACTGCTGCGCAAAGCAAACGCCGCGCACACGAAGATTGCCATAGCTATCAAGAGCGCAAACGCGCGCCTGCTCTCAAAGAGCTTTCTCAATTTCATAAACCTCTATTCCTTGCTCTTACTTCTTCTCTCTTAAAAACACTTAACGCACAGGCTCTCTCAAGACTGCTTCTGCCGCACGCTCTGCGATTCTGGCGGCGGCGGGCTGAGCGTTTTTGAGTCCCGCGATTTGCAGCAGCGACTCGCCCGTGCGCGAGAGCATACGCACCAGATCGCCCTCTTCTGCGCGCGTCTCTCGCACGAGGTCTTTCCATTCCATCCCGCTTGCCCAGTGCGCCGTTGTCGCTGCCGCCGAAAAATTAATCTCCGGCGCAGGCTCTAAGCCGCGATTCCACTCTTCAGTCGCAACCGTATACGCCACCTCTTCAAAACGCGCCAGCGTGCCGACTACAGCATCGTCGAGTGGAAGCTCTCCGTAATCCCTCTCCTCATCCGCCGCCAGCGCAGCCATCAAAGCCGCCGCGCGCTCCGTATCAAGCGAAGCGAAGAGACCTTTCTCCAAAGCCTCGCCAACTAGAAGAGGACGATCAACGTGCAAGTCTGCGAGCCAACGCCCGCGCTCCGTGACGCGCTCGCGCGCAAAGTCCAGATAGCCAAAATGGTCCAGCACTCTCGCGCGTCTCTCAAACGGCTGCCAGACCTCTGCGCGCAAAGCTTCGATGCGCTGCTCCGCGCGTTCGACTGCCTCCGCGTCTTCAATCACAGACCACAAAGCCTCCGCGCAGATATTTTTTTCCGTCTCGCTCAAACTCCCCGGCGCAATCCTGTCAATCATCCCGTTCAGTATCTCAACGGCATCGTCTTCCGTGCCGCGCGCATCTTTCAGCTTCGGCTCCGCGAGAGCAATCGCGCCGCCCTTCGCACGCACATCTGCGAAAGCCTTTCCAGCCTCATCTTCATGCAGCGAATAGACAGGCGCGTAAACTCTCCCGACACGATCAAGCGCAAAGCTCGCGCTGCGTCCATCCTCACGAAGACCGATGACGTTACCGCCGCGCCGCCGCGTCACGAAAACAAGCCTGCGCCCGCTCCTGCCTATGCCGACAACGCGGCCCGGCGTGACCGTCTCGTCGAGCCAGTTGAGAAAAACTTCTGCGCGCGTCTGCGGCAGAGTTTCCAGAAGACGCATACGCGCGCTCGCCAGACGTTCAAGCCCGCGCGCCACACTCGTAGGCAGATTGCATCCTGCATCATCCAACTTTCTCTTAATCTCCCGCTCGCTTCTCTCGCGCTCCTTCTCAAGCCTCAGAATGCGCCCCGCAGTCTCACGATAAGCGAAACTTTTTTCCGCAATCTCACGCACCTGCGCGAAGCCCTCGTAAGCGTCGAGCAGGTTGAGCAACGTCGTGTAGGTTGCGCGAAACTGGCTCTGCAAAGGGTCTGGCGATGCTTCTAGTAGTGTAGCGATGCGCTCAGGGTCTTGATGGAGTCCCGGCGCGACGATGATGAAGCCAACGCGGTCGCGCCCCCTGCGCCCCGCGCGTCCCGTCATCTGTTGCAGCTCGGAAGCCGAAAGCATTCGCCAGCCGCTTCCCGTGCGCGCGTCAACATTTGTGACGACCACTGTGCGCGCCGGAAAATCAACTCCCGCCGCGACAGTCGCCGTCGCAAAGATTGCGTCCAGAAGCCCTGCGGCCATCAAACGCTCTATCAGAAGTTTCCATGCAGGGATATGGCCCGCGTGATGCGCCGCGACGCCGCCCTTGATGATTGTGTCCCAGTGACGGTGACCTTTCACTTCCGCGTGCTCTTCCGTAAACGCGCGCATCAACGCGCGTCTCTTCTCAACACGCTCGCGGTCGCCGTCACGCCGCGCCAGCGCAGACTCCGCCGCCGCCTCATCGCAACGCCTGCGCGTCGGCAGAAAAACAATCGCGGGCAACAGGTCGTAATTTCCAAGAGATGCCAGCAGCGTTGCAGGAGGCATCTCTGGCATGTGCAGTTTCAAAGCTTCTCTCCGGTGAGTTGAGGGTTCACGCAAAGGCGCAAGGAACAGAAAAACCAAAGGTGTTGAATGCTTTTTTGCGTCT
>JBAWGU010000497.1:0-7127 GCA_049593215.1 Pyrinomonadaceae bacterium | reverse complement strand
TCACCCGCCCGCTTGCAGCAGGCGGTACTGACAAAACACGTCCCGCCAAGCAGTCACGTCTAATTGCAACTTGCTATAAACTGCAACGCAAGTTCGCGCGTTCCGTCCATTGATTTGAAAAAATACTCTGGCTCACCGGCTGTGTCTTGGTGTAGAGTCACGGTTCAGAGACTTCATAATGGTAAGAGAGATACGATCAGGCGCGCTGCGTTATGGATTAGCGTTGGGATCATTCGCATTGATCCTGCTGATTTCGTTTGGCCTTCAGCGCTTTTTATCATTCAAGCTTGACCTGACCTCTCTATTCATCGTGGCGATGATTGCCACCGCCTGGTATTTAGGAAGAGGGCCGGGGCTGCTCTTCGCCATCGTCTTTGAATTAACGCTTGATTACTTCTCTACCGCGCCCTTCTCATACAGAGTTGCCTTCATCATTTTCAACCGCATGGTGCTCTTCACGAGTCTGGTCCTATTCGCCAGCTCGCGCCGCAATGCAGAGAAGCGTTTGCGGGAGGGACGCGAGTGGTTGCAGGTGACGCTTTCGAGCATCGGCGATGCCGTGATTGCAACGGACATCAGGGGCTTCGTCCAATTTATCAATCCGACAGCCGAAGCCCTCACAGGCTGGACGATGCCTCAAGCCACTGGGAAGCCGCTCGACGAAGTGTTTCGGATTGTTAATGAAGACACGCGCAAGCCGGTTGAGAGTCCGTTTTCAATCGTCAAACGTGAAGGCATCGTAGTGGGGCTTGCCAATCACACCACGCTCATTACCAGAGACGGAAAAGAAATTCCGATTCAAGATAGCGGCGCTCCCATCAAGGACCAAAACGGCGAGATCATCGGCGTGATTCTCGTCTTTCAAGATGTCAGCGAGCGCAGGCGCGCGGAACAGGAGCGTGAACAACTGCTCAGGCGCGAGCAGCAGGCGCGCAGTGAAGCGGAAGCTTCTGATCGGCTCAAGGATGAGTTTCTTGCTACAGTCTCACACGAGTTGCGCACGCCCCTCAATGCTATTCTAGGCTGGGCCGCGCTGCTTAATCAGGGCGCACTTGAAGAAGAGACTGTCCACAACGCGCTGAAAGTAATCGAGCGAAATGCGAAAGCGCAGGCCGAGATCATCGGGGATATTCTGGATGTCTCGCGCATCATCACCGGCAAGTTGCGTATAGAATCGCAGCCCGTAAATCTTGCGCCGCTCATTCAAGCCGCCGTTGACACTCTGCATCCGGCGGCATCCGCCAAAGCTATTACTCTGACAATCTCGCTTGATGAAGCGGCTGGCTTAGTCTTCGGTGATTCGGATCGCTTGCAGCAAGTCATCTGGAATCTGGTCTCGAACGCGATCAAGTTCACGCCAAAAGACGGGAGCATAGAGGTGAGGCTTGAGCGTGTCGGTTCGCAGCTTGAGGTGAGCGTGAGCGATAGCGGCATGGGCATCAACGAACAGTTTCTGCCCTTTGTCTTTGAGCGTTTTCGTCAGGCCGATTCGTCAACCACGCGAGCGCATGGCGGGCTGGGTCTGGGACTTGCGATTGTGCGGCATCTGGTCGAGCTGCACGGAGGGACTGTGCGGGCTGAGAGCGCAGGCGAAGGTCAGGGCGCGGTCTTCACAGTGCATTTACCTTTGGCCGCAGCGAAAGCGACAGAAGCTCTGCTGGCGAAGGATTCAGTATCTGACTTAAATCAGACGGAAGAGACGAATGAGATAGCAGCAGGCACGCCGGATTTGACAGGACTGCGCGTGCTCGTGGTTGATGACGAGCCTGATACGCTTGAGATTTTATGCGTCGTGCTGAACCAGCATGGCGCTAAGGTGCGTGCCGCCGCCTCAAGCACAGACGCGCTGAAAGCTTTCCTTGAATGGCAGCCCAATGTCTTAGTCTCTGATCTGGGAATGCCGGGCGAAGACGGCTTTGCGCTCATCTGCAAGGTGCGCGCACTGACGCCTGAGCAAGGAGGCAATATCCCTGCCGCCGCATTGACTGCTTATGTGAGAGAGGAAGACCGCCTTCAGGCGCTCGCCGCCGGTTACCAGACACACATCCCCAAGCCTGTTGATCCAAACATCCTTGCAGCAGCAGTGGCAGGACTTGCAAAGCGTGCCAAGAGAACTTGAATTAGAACCAATGACGGAGACGGCGCGCGGGCGCATCGTGCGTCCAACGGACGTGCAGATCGAGCGCGAGCTTGAAGTGTTGAGCCGTTGGATGGACAACCAGTTTCGCATCCCTGTGCTCGGCTGGCACTTCGGACTCAACGCCGTCATTGATCTCATTCCGGGCATCGGCGATGTGGCGACAACGCTCGTCGCCATCTACGTGATGCTCAGCGCAGTGCGCTACCGCGTCCCGAAAGTGACGCTCCTGCGCATGGCTCTCAACATCGCCATCTATTTTCTGGTCGGATTGATACCCTGGCTTGGCGACCTCTTCGGAGCATGGTGGAAGCCGAACATCAGAAACATCACGCTCCTCAAGCGCCGCGCCACAGTCAACGCCGCAGAAGCGCGCAGTGGGCGAACGAGTGATTGGCTCTTCGTTGGCCTGATCGTCCTGATTCTTCTTGGATTGCTCTTCGGCTCCATTGCATTCGTCTGGTTTATCCTTTGGCTCGTCGCAAGAAATGCCCGATTATCTTTCTAGCGCGAGTTGCAATTACATCTAAGGAAAGCTTAACCGCAAAGGTCGCAAAGCAAACACGCAGAGGACGCAAAAGCCTTTGCGCTCCTGGCGTGCCCTCTTTGCGTCCTTTGCGGTTAATCTTCTACTCTTTCCTTACACTCAAGTGCATCACGCTTCTTCAGCTTTATACAACAAGAAAGCAGCCTCAATAATGAGACTGCCTTTCTTGTGTAATTTCAAAAGTTCGCTTAAGCCGATTCGCTCTTAGCTGTGTTGAGTATGCGATCAAGCGCGGCTGAGAGCAGGTCCAGCCCGCGCTCGCCTGCGGCGAAGCTTCTCAGCTTGCCCTCTGCGTCGAACAGGTAATAGGCGGGCACATAGCCATGCTCATTCTGAAAAGCGTCGCGCAGCTTATGCCCGTTATCAATCGCGCACGGCTCTGTGATGCCGTACTTCGCAATCGCATCGCGCACGGCTTCCGCATCCGTGTCCGCTTCATAACGCGGCATGTGAACGGCTATCACGCGCAAGCCGTCCGCTTCGCGCTCATCGCGCCACTTGGCGACGCGCGGCAAATTGTCTTTGCAGATGTGGCAACTGACGGCCCAGAAATGGACCAGCGTCGGATGTCCCGCCGCGCTCGCTTCGGCGTGCGCCTGCGTCGCCCCAAACCACTCCGTCGCGCCATCAAGGGACGGCATCAACGTCCCGATTCTCATTGGCATATCTTTCCCTTTTGTAAAAAGTACTGAGCGCCGAGTACTGAGGACTGAGCAAAAACTTCCTCGTCTTTCTACTCAGCACTCAGCGCTCAGCACTTCTCTTAGGCATTAATCGTTTCTTGACCCGGCTTCCATTCGGCCTGGCAGAGTCCGCCGGTCTGCAAGGCTTGAATCACGCGCAGCGTCTCTTCGGCAGAGCGTCCGATGTTGAGATCGTGAACGACCTTGTAACGAAGTATGCCTTCGGGATCAATCACGAAGAGACCGCGCAGCGCGATACCTTTGTCTTCAATCAGCACGCCGTAGTCGCTTGAGACCTTCTTGGTCGAATCTGCGCCGAGCGGGTACTTGAGACCTTCGACGCCGCCTTTGTCGCGCGGAGTTTGCAGCCATGCGCGATGCGAGAAGACTGAATCCGTCGAGACGCCTATGATGTCCGCGCCGATGCCTTCAAAATCCTCGTAGCGGTCGCTGAACGTGGTCAACTCCGTCGGGCACACGAACGTAAAGTCGAGCGGGTAGAACAGGAGCACTAACCACTGGCCTTTGTAATCCGAGAGCTTCACGTTCTCGTTCAGCTTCTCTATATTTTTGGTCGAACCCATTTCAAAATCCGGGGCGGGCTGGCCCACCATCGCCTTGTCTATTGCTGTTGCTGTTGCTTGCATTATTCCTCCATCACTTTCTGGAAACTAAATTTTTACCGGCGCACAGGATTTATAGAGCTTCTCTCCCGCGCGCGATTCCTCAAAATCGAAAACTCGGAACCTTTGTCTTCAAACTTACTTCTGCGAACGACACTCAGGGCACAGCCCGTGAAGCGTCAGATGCACAGACTCCGCCTTAAAGCCCGAACGCCGCGCCGCCGCGCGCATCAACTCGACCGTCTCAGGCAGATCGAAATCTACGAGCGTGCCGCAGCCGGTGCAGATTGCATGATCGTGGCGCTCTGTCTCGCGGTCGTAGAGGTTGGCGTGATTGGCAAAACCTATTTCGCGCAAGAGGCCCGCCTCTTTCAAATAGCGCAGGGAATTATAGACAGTCGCGTAACTGATGGTCGGCAGACGCTCTCTCGCCGCCGCAAAGATTTCGCTGGCCGAAAGATGCTTGTCGCTCGCGCGCACAGCCTCCAGCACAGCCGCCCTCTGCGGCGTCAAAGCCTCCGCGCCACCCTGTCTCCCCTTAGCTTTAGCCTTCATTGTTTGAACTTGGAATTAGAATAATTCTAAATCGAAGATTTGTCAAGTGGAGGTCAGAAAGAGCAAGGATGAAGGCGGAAGGATGAAGGATGAAAGAATGATTGCTCAACTTGAATCATCTCTCTTTCATCCTTCATCCTTCATCCTTCATCCTTGCTCATCGCTACCGCAGGCGGTTCTGACTTTTATAGTTTCGGATGTTGCGCGACGAATTCTACGAGGGCGTTGACGTAAGAAGGGAAGGGTGGGCAATGAACTCCGTGCGGTTGGAGCAGCTCGCTTGCTTTTGTTGTGTCGTAGGTCTGTTCGAGGAAGAAGTAGGGCACGGCTGCGTGCGGTAGCCCTGTAATCTTCGGCGAGAAGGGCAGCATGAGCGTTGATCGAACGAGCGGCGCGGGGAACCTGATGCGAGAGCCGCGCCCCGCGATGACTGTGGCAATCGTATCGAAAAGATCATGAGAGGTGAGCGGCTGCGGGTCTGCGAGTTGAACCGTAGCGCCTGCTGCGCGTTCATCAAGAGCGAGCGCGGCCATCGCTTCGACTACGAAATCAACGGGAACGAGGTTGAGGCGAACGTTGTTGTTTCCGATGTTGATGAGCGAGAGCAGGCCGGGCTGCATACGCAGGTAATGAATCAGATAATAGATGCCGTCGTATTTCGCTGTCTCGCCCGTGCGCGAATCGCCGCAGACGACCGAGGGGCGATGAATCGTGATGGGCAACTCGTTCTTCAAAGCTTCGACTTCCATTTCGGCCAGATACTTCGTCTCTTCGTAGTAGTTGCGAAAGCCTGCCGTATGCTCTAACTCCGTTTCCAGAATCAAGCCTTCGCGCAAGCCTGCAACATAGCAGGTCGAGACGTAATGATAACGGCGCAGGTTTTTAAGAGAACGCGCGAGCTGGCTGACGTTGCGCGTGCCTTCGACGTTGACGCGCACGCCCCGGTCGCGCTGGACGGCGAGGTCGTAGATGGCCGCGAGATGAAAGATTGTCGTCGCTTCGGCGCGCGTCATTTCCAAATCGGAAGGGTTCAGGCCGAGAGCGGGGAGTGTGATGTCGCCTTCGAGGATGAGAAAGTTGCTGGCGGGCGTTCCCGTTTCCTCGGAGATGCGCAAGACATCTTCGCGTGCTCGCTTCATAAATGAAGGTTGCACAAGCAGGAGCAGACGCGCGCCTTCAGCCGCGAGCCGTTTGGCTAAACGCTCTGCGATGAAGCCGGGAAAGCCTGTGAGGAAAATTGTTTCGTCCAAACTCTTACTCATACTCTTAAAGCTTCCGTCTCGGAATACATTCTATGCGAATCAAGAATAGAACTCTCTTAGCGACCTTTGCGAAAAACCTTTGCGTCCTTTGCGTTTAAACTTGAGCTTAAACGCAAAGGACGCGAAGACGGAAGACGCCAAGAGCGCAAAGGGAGTTCTCAAACAGCTAATCTCTTGTCAACTCTTGATTCGCATATTCTCTTAAACTTCACCGCAAACTAATTCGACGAGCGTGCGCACGCCTGCGCCCGTTGAGCCTTTCGGCGCAGAGGGGAGCGCATCGTCGTTCCATGATGTGCCAGCAATGTCGAGGTGTACCCACGGCGTCTCGCCTGCAAACTTGCTCAAGAGGAGCGCGGCGGCTATCGCGTCGGGGCGTCCGCCGTAGTTTTTGAAATCTGCGATGTCGCTTTCAATCTTCTTCTTGTAATCGTCGCTGACAGGCATACGCCATGTGGGTTCGCCCGCGCGTTCCGATGCGCTGAGCACGCGTGCGGCCCACTCGTCGTTGTTGCTGAAGAGTCCGGCGCGCTGGCTCCCTAGCGCGACGATGATTGAGCCTGTCAGAGTTGCCAGATCAACGATGCGTGATGCGCCGAGCTGCTTTGCGTAAGCGATACCGTCAGAGAGTACGAGGCGGCCTTCGGCGTCCGTGTCAACGACTTCGATGGTATAGCCTGCGAGCGTCTTCACGATGTCGCCGGGTTTGATTGAGCGGCCCGAAGGCATGTTCTCTGCGGAAGGCACAATGGCGACGACGCGGCGTTTGGTCCCAAGCTGAGCGATGGCGCGAAGCGCGCCGAGCGCGGCTGCGCCTCCGGCCATGTCGGTTTTCATCTCGTACATATCAAGGCCGTGCTTGATCGAGATGCCGCCCGTGTCGAAGGTGATGCCTTTGCCGACGAAGGCCCACAACTCATCCGTGTCTGATGCGCCAACGGGTTCATAACGAATGACGATGAGCGCGGGCGGCTCGTCAGAGCCACAGCCTACGCCCCACAATCCGCCCATGCCACGCGCGCGAATCTCGTCCGTAGTGAGGAGCGATTCAACGCGGAGGCCAAACTCTTCGGCCATCAACGCCGCGCGGCGCGCAAACTCCAGCGGCGGAAGCGATGCGCCGGGTTCGTCCGCGAGCGTGCGCGTCCAGTTGACAGACTCTGCGATGATGCGCCCGCGCTCTATCGCTTTCTTTAACTCGTCGCTTGTTTCATCCGCGATGATGGTGAGACGTTCGAGCGCACGCTTCTCCTCATCATGTTTTTGATAGAAGTCGTTTTCGTAGAGGCCGAGCGTTGCGCCTTCTGCGGCGGCGCGTGC
>JBAWGU010000496.1:0-1592 GCA_049593215.1 Pyrinomonadaceae bacterium | reverse complement strand
ACTGAAAACTGATTACTCTTCTTCTGCAAACGTGACCTTTTCAACGTCAAGGAAATTCAGTTCGACGGGTGTTGAGCGACCGAAGATGGTGACGGTGACTTTCAGCGTTGACTTGTCTTCGTTGACCTCTTCGACCTTGCCCGTGAAACTTGCGAAGGGGCCTGACTTGATTCTGACAGTCTCGCCCGTCGCGTATGAGAACTTCGGCTTCGGCTTCTCCTGCGCCTCCGTGACGTTATGAACGATCTGGTCCACTTCCTGCGGCGTCAGGGGCGTCGGATTGTGCCCGCCGACAAAGCCCGTCACCTTCGGCGTTGACTTGATCGTGTGAAAAACGTTGTCGGGGATGTGGCCGCGCTCGTCGCACTCTATCTGCACCAGCACGTAGCCCGGATAGAACATGCGCGAGCTTTCGACGCGCTTGTTGCCGCGCATCTCGACGACCGTTTCAGTCGGCACAAGCACTTCCGTAATCTCCGCCTGAAGGTCTGTGTCGCGGATGCGAGCCTTCAGGCTGTCACGCACTTTCTTCTCATGCCCCGAATATGTATGAAGGATAAACCACTGCTGCATTACAAATTTCCTTCGCTCTTTAAGCGCCGCCAAATATCCAGCTAATCAGATGCTCGAATTGCGTAATCAGAAACGCCAGCACGCGATCAACGCAAAACAAATAGGCGGCGAAGAAGATCACGGCGACAATCGTGATGATCGTCGTATTCTTCACATCAGTCGCCGAAGGCCATGAAACGCGCTTCATCTCTGCGCGCACGTCTCTGAGGAACTGCCCCGTGCGCTCAAAGAATCCTGTGCGCGGCCCGCTTAAGCCACGCTCTCGTCGCGCGCCGCGGCCTTCCGCGCCTTCGCCAAATCGCGCCGCGCGCGGCTGAGGTGCGCCCGCAGGCTTATCTATGGAAGTATCCCGCGCAGGCGTCGGCTCAGGCAGCGACAGCTCTCCCGAATCCGCTTTTGTTTCCGTTATCTCGTCGTCTTTCTTCGACACCAGACTTCTTCCTTCTCTCAACATTCGCTGGCAGGGGCACCAGGATTTGAACCCGGACTTTCGGTTTTGGAGACCGACGTGCTAACCGTTGACACTATGCCCCTCTAAAGAAGGGATGAGGGCGGAGGGATAAGGGATGAAACAAAAGCATTTGTCTTTTATTCATCCCTTATCCCTCATCCCTTTGCCCTTACTTCGTTTCCTTGTGGCCCGTGTGCTTGCGGCAACGGCGGCAGAACTTGCTGAACTCAAGCCGATCAGTCGTCGTCTTCTTATTCTTCGTCGTCGTATAGTTGCGACTCTTGCATTCCGTGCATTGAAGCACAATGTTATCGCGCGGCATATCTTACCTCTTAAAATTCAGCGATTGACTCTCGGCAATCAGCTTTTCTCTCTCTTTAGCAATCCACAAAGGATAACCGACAATGGATGATTGGCAGCTATTCAACGACCTCAGAGATGGTGCCTGCTCCAACTGTCCGTCCACCTTCTCTGATAGCAAACCGCAATCCCTTCTCCATCGCTATCGGTGTGATGAGTTCTATCTCCATCGCCACATTATCCCCCGGCATCACCATCTCCACCCCTT
>JBAWGU010000495.1:0-4057 GCA_049593215.1 Pyrinomonadaceae bacterium | reverse complement strand
TGCTGGTACTCCGTTCCCATCAGATAAGTGAAAGCTCCCATCAAGACGGTGATGAAAGCGATGCTCAGCGCAATGGTCCAGAACGCGCGCCTTGCGTCTTGAAACTTCAAGGTTTGCGACCGCATTAAGTTGTCCGCAACGAGCGGCGCGAGCGCGGGAAGCCCTGTCAAAAAGTAACGAATGTTGATGGCCGTGCTGTAGTTGAAAAAGAGAAGCAGGTCAGCGAAGAGACCCACCAGAGCAAGCGCAAGCAGAGGCGTGAGCCTGCGCTCTCTCCATTCTTCGATGAGAGCCAAAGGAAGACGCGCAACGAGCAGGGGCGCAGTGAGAAAGAAGAAGCTGAGAAACGGGAGCAGGTTGCGAACAGTCACAGGATGTCGCGCGGCCTCCGCGCTCATCGTCTCGCGCCAGCCGTTCCAGGCCGCGCGATAGCTCTCGCTCATCCAGAACAGGTAAGCGAACGCGCCGAACGCCGAGAGGACGAAGACCAGACAGGCGAGCGCAACGCAAAAGATTTCCCGCCTTCCAAATCTCCACCCGTACACGAAAGGCCCAAGCAAAAGCCAGAGCGCGAAGAACGCGGCAGGCTCTCTCACGTTGACGCCTGCGCCAAGCAGCAATGCTCCCGCCAGCATTAGTGTCAAACTCTTCTTTCGCAAGCCGCGCCCGTAAAAAATCAGAGCCACAACGACGATGAGCACAGACGGCACGTCCGTCATCACCTGCCCGCTATAGATGACGAAGACAGGCGAGAGCGCGACGAAGAGCGCGGCCACAGTCGCCGCTTCACGTCGTCGCGTCAGGTCATGCGCCAGAATCCAACAGGCGATAACCGCGAGCGGACTCTCTGCGACGACCGAGTATTTGAAAAGAAGGTAAGCGTCTTTAGGTTGAAGATGAAAGAGCGCGTGAGCAACGCCGTAGAGCGCATGGTTGGCGTAGATAAAAAGCATACGCCCCAACGCCATCGAAGACGGCTCGCCGCGCAACGCCAGCACGGTGTAATCAAGCCCGTCCCAGTCGCCTATAAAGGCGTCAACGAAACAGAGCGCGAGTGTGAGTGCGACGAGCGCGGGCGCAAGCCACCAACGCCACGCGCGCCAGAACTTTTCTTGCGGCGCATCGTGCGTGTCAGCCTCTTGGCTGTTTTTCGGGAGGCGTGAACGATTCAATCAGTTCTGCGTCGAGGGAAGTTTCAGGACGTTTGACCATCGTCAAACGATTGCCGCGCGCATTGTACTCGACCTCGTCCATGATGTTGTAGATTAAAAGCACGCCGCGCCCCGAAGTCTTGAAAAGATTGGCAGGGTCGCGCGGGTCCGGAATCTCCTGCACGTCAAAGCCGTCGCCTTCGTCTTCTACGGTAAAGCGCGCTTCACGCGAAGAGAGTTCGGCAGTGATACGCACAAGCTTATTCGGATCGTTCTTGTTGCCGTGCTTGACGGCGTTGACGAAAGCTTCGTCTAAAGCGACGAAGAGGTTTGAGCGTTCGGGTTGGATGATGCCGAGTTTGCCGACGCGCTCGGTGAGATATTGCAGCACGCCGTTCATCAAAGAGACATCGCTTGGAAGCTCGAAATCAATCTTCTCGCGCACGTAAGGCAGAACTTTCAGGTCTTCAACGAAGCGGAGTTTGTAAGAGAGAGTTTTTTCAACAATGCTGAGAAGCTCTTCCTTGTTGTAAGGCGAGCGCAGATAGTTGGCCGCGCCCATCTTGAAAGCCTTGACAATGCCCGGCTGCTGCGCCTGATCCGAAGAGACAACGACGGGAACGAGAAGCCGCTTTCTCTTAATCTCGCTGACAAGCTGGACACCGCCGTCTGCATCGTCCGTGAGGTCTGAGATGATGAGATCGAATTCGTCCAGATCGTCGCGCTCAAGGGCTGCCGAGCGATCACCCGTCGCCACGACATCGTGGCCGAGTTCGCTGAGCGCCTGTTCGAGCACCGAGCGCAAGTCATCGTTGTTGTCAACGATGAGAATTCGACGTTTCTCCATCAAGGAAGATTCCGTTCTTTATTTAATTTCGAGGGAGGGAAGAGACAGCGTAAAAGACGCTTCCCACATCGCTGTACGAAAAAGCCCCACTTTGCGTTTCAATAATATCAAAAGCGGTGATAAGTGAATAGTGATGGGTGAAAGGCCGTTTGTCCATTCACCATTTACCATTTACTATTCTACCTCTTTCAATAATGAATGGCTAAGAAGGGAAAATTACAGGCAAGTCTGGAATATGCGCTGGCGCGCTCGCTCCTCGGCGGGCTGGGAACGCTGCCGCGCTCCTGGGCCGTTTGTGTGGGGCGCGGCATGGGACGGCTCGCTTACACGGTCGGAGGCGGATTGCGTCGCACGGGCGAGCGCAATCTTGCGCTGGCTTTTCCGGAGATGGATGAGCGAGAGCGTGAACGACTCCTGCGCGGCTGCTTCCGGAGTTTGGGCAGATTGCTTGGAGAGTTTAGCCAGTTCCCTCGTGCGACGCGCGAGAGTTTGCGCGAGATGGTTGACTACGATCCTGTGGGACTGGCGCACTTGCGTCAGGCTGAAGGCAAGCGCGGCGTCATCTTCCTCACCGGACACATAGGCTCATGGGAAGTCCTGAGCTTCGCGTGGTCTGCGCTCGAATATCCTTTGAGCTTTCTGGTGCGCCCGATTGATAACCCTCGCGTCGAAGAGTTGATTGAGAGCTATCGCACGCGTTTTGGAAATCGCCCGATTGATAAAAAGGTTGCGGCACGACAGGCTCTGCGCGTCCTCAGAGAAGGCGGCACGCTAGGCATTCTCGCAGACCTCAACACGCAGACACGGGAAGGCGTCTTCGTTCCTTACTTCGGCCAACTCGCCTGCACGACAACGGGCGTCGCATGGCTCGCGCTTCGCACAAACGCCGTCGTCATCCCGACCTGCGCTGTGTGGAGAGAAGAGAGCCAGCGATTCTTCTTTCACGGCGACCCGCCCGTCGAGCTTGTGCGAACGGGCGACGAGCAGCGAGACATCGAAGTCAACACAGCAAACTTCACCGCCGCCATCGAGCGCATGGTGCGCAAGTATCCTGAGCAATACCTGTGGATACACAAACGCTTTCGCACGCGCCCGCCGGGTGAGAAGGATTTGTACGGTAAATAGTTTCTGTTAAATTAAGATGCGTGTTGATGAGAACAAAAGGGTTCACGCAAAGGCGCAAGAAAAGAAAAACTAAAGCTCGCAAAAAATTGCTCAACCCTTTGGTCTTTCTCTTCTTTGCGCCTTTGCGCGAACCTTAATAGCTGCGAATACATTCAAGTTTGAATACTTCTCATCAACACACAAACTTCATGCAAGCTTCTGCGGAACAGGAACATAAAAGCGTAGCGCGCAAGGCCGACAGCGTTGAGCGCGCGTACACGTTCGCAGACCTCTCTTCGTATTCGTTAAAGAAGCGTCTGCTGATTCGCGCCGCCGATCTGGCTTTCTATTTTCTGATTCGCTTAATCGGCGCGACCACGCGCTTTGAGATTGAAGGCTGGGAGCATTGGGAAGCAGCATCAAGAGACGCCTCTCTTCCCATCTACGTCTGCTGGCACAATCGCGTCTTTCTCGCCACATACTTCTTTCGCCGCCGCCGCATTGTCGTTATGACTTCGCAGAGCTTTGACGGCGAATACATCGCGCGCTTCATCCAGCGCTTCGGCTACGGCGCAGCGAGAGGATCGAGCACGCGCGGCGGCGTGGGCGCGCTCGTGGAGATGGCGAGGCTCATGCGCGCTGGCTCTCCTGCCGGATTTATGATTGACGGCCCGAAGGGGCCACGCTACGTCGCCAAGATGGGCGCGGTGCTGCTTGCTAAAAAGACGGGCTATCCCGTCCTTCCTTTCACCGTCACGCCCGCGCGCTTCTGGCAGTCAGAGAAGAGTTGGGACAAGTTTCAGGTCCCAAAACCTTTCACACGCGCGCTCGTCTCGATTGCTCCCCCGATTTTTGTTCCGCGCGATGCAGACGAAGAAACCTTGAACGCCAAACACGCTGAACTCCAACAAGCCCTCGATGAGATTAACCGTCGCGGCGAAGAGTGGCGCGGAAA
>JBAWGU010000494.1:0-3203 GCA_049593215.1 Pyrinomonadaceae bacterium | reverse complement strand
CGCCAAGCCCGATCAGGACATGCGCTTTGACGTTCCGGTTGTAGGCATTCCGACGATTGAAACCATGACGGAAGCCGGAGCGACCTGCCTCTGCATCACTGCCGGAAAGACTTTGATGTTTGATCGTGAAGAGATGCTGCGCCTCGCCGATGCCAGGAAGATTGCTGTCGTCGCCGTCGCGCCTGTATGAGTTATGCGGGGAGAAGTTGAAGTTGAAACGAACGATTAACCGAGAATAGCGTCAACGCTGAGAGTTAGTTCCGGTATTGTTTGAGAAGTAATAGATTCACTGCGGCCTGCTTTTCGAGAGATTTGATACGCGCCATTCACAGGCTGCGCATAGACTTCGATAACTTCCTTCGTCAAATCAACCAGCCAAACTTCTGAAATTTCTGCGCGCGCATAGAGCGGAACTTTTATACTTCTATCGTAAACAGTTGAAGTGTCAGCCACCTCCACAACCAATAAAACATCTGCGGGTGTCGGATGACGTTCCGAGTAAAAATCAACGCGTCGCTTGAGTAAAGCTACATCTTGCTCAGGCTCGTTATACTCATCAAGCCGAACGGGATTCTGCACCCAAACGATTGCCTTGCCGACAACATGCTGCAACAAAATTTCGGTGAGCCGCCCAACGCACGCAGCGTGACGGCTTCCAATCGGACTCATCTCAATAATCTCTCCTTCGATGAGTTCAACGCGATCATCTTCTGTGAGAATTCCAGCTTCCGCCATGCGGTAATATTCTGCGACGGTGAAACAACGCTTAGCAATTTGAACAGACATACTTCACCTGCCAAACAATACTCTCCGGCATACTTGCCAATCAGAATATTAACATAATGAACTGCATTATCCACGAAACAGAAAAGGCGTCGCTCGTAGGCAACGCCTTTCGTGAGTTAATCAATTTTCCGAACGGTTCAGAGCGAGCCGTGTGCGCTGGCCTCTTGCGCCTGTGCGTTCCTGGGATCGTAGGGCGTCTTGAGGAATCTCTGCGCGACGGCTTTCGCGTTGTCGTAGTTGATGCCGGTCGAGATGGCCTTGTTGTATTCGGCGACGGCGCGTGCGCGATCACCCTTCGCGTCGTATGTGTTGCCGCGTTTGATGTGCGCCCACGCTTCAATCCAGTTGGGCCTGAGATTGCCGTCGAGCGCGGCCTGGAAGTTGTCTAGCGCTTGATTCCAGTTGCGCTGCTCAAGGTAGAGCAGGCCGAGATTGTAATAGACCCACGAGTTTGATTTATCCAGCTTGAGCGCGGCTTCAAGCTGCTGCTGCGCTTCCGCGTACTGCCCTTCGTGAAACTGCTCTATGCCGCGACGCGCAACAGTTGAGACACGTAGATCGTCTGACATACGCAGTATCTTGTTGTTCGGGTCAACGACGACTTCGACGGGCGGCCCTGTTGATTCAAAATCAAAATCCTCGCTCTTGCCTGTCAGACGCAGAGTGACGGTCTGCGCGTCTCCGCCTTCGGAGCGCAGCATCAACTCGATGGGCATGTTGAGCGTTTCGTAATTCTGTTTGACTGTGCCGCGCGTGCGAAACTTGCCGCTGCGCGTGCGTATAATCTGGTAGTCGGTAGAAAATTCCGGCACGCCTGTTCCTTCAACCCACTGAGCGAAGAAGTAGCGCATCGGCTCGCCCGCGACCTGCGTGGTCAGTTGCTCAAAATCATCAATCCCTGCGCTCTTGTTACGATAGTTGTTAAGAAATGTCTTGAGCAGTTGATCGAACTTTTCTTTACCCATCGTCTCGCGCAACATGCGAAAGACCATCGCGCCTTTGTAGAAGACTATGGATTGATATGCGGCGGATTGATCGTCGAGCGCGGAAGGCGCGCGAGCGATAGAAGCCGTCTGCTCGAAGACGAGCGCGCGCTCCTGCTCTTCACGCTGCGCCGCATCGAGCGAACCGCCTGAGAGATTAGATTCACGCAGCGCGAATGCGCTCCACTCCGCCAGACCCTGCGAGAGCCACGCGTCGTCGAAAGATTTCAGCCCGACGGTCTGTCCCCACCATTGATAAGCGACTTCGCGCTCCAATTTTCCTTCCGATTGAGGATGAGTGGGATCAAAAATCTTTGAAGCGAGAAAGACCATGCCGGGCGCAGAGTAAGTGTCTAAGGTTTCATCGTCAGTCTGAGCGACGACGAGGCGCGTGCCGAAAGCCGGCGTGCCGTAATGCTGCGTGTAGAACTCAAGAGCCTTGCCCATCAACTCCGCATAACGATCTATGCGATTCTCGCTGCCGGGCTTGACGAAGAATTGCAACTCGTAGTTGCCGTAGCGCAGGCTCTTCGTGATGTACGGGCCTGCGACGATGTTGCCTATAAGCGCGGGCGCGCGATGAACGAAGTGATAGCGCACGAGTCCGCCCGCAGTCGTCTGCGTCACAGGGTCATCGCTTGAGCCTGCGGCGAGCGTACCAACAGGGACGATGATTGTGATGTCTGCGCTCGCGCGATCCGCAGCGTAATCGTGGAAAGGAAACCAGCGCGAGGCATAGGTCAGATAAGAGCCTTCTGTGCCGACGTAGGCGAGACGCTTGGTGGCAAGCGGGCCGCCTTCGGGCGAGAGCAGCGCGCCGCTCCAGCGAAAGCGCAGCGTCAGGGGCTGGCCTGCCGGAACGACTTCGCCCAGATCAATTCTCACGTTCGGGCCGAGCGCGCCCGCGCCCACAGCATCCTGCACGATGTTGGTGATGGGCTTCTTATTGCGCTCTATGCTCTCGATTTTGAGCGAGCCGTTGAGTTCAAAGATGAGCGAGCGCGTGGCTTCAAAAGGCGTCAGGGTAATGTCTGCGCCCGCGCGAAGGATGTGCTGGTCGGGGATGAGTTGCGCTTCGATGCGATAGTTTGTGATGTCGTAGCGCGAGCCGGGCTGTGGCGCTGGCTGTTGCGCGCTGGCGGTCGCCGTAAACATGGCGAGCAGGGCGACGAAGACGATGCTGTTAAGGAGTTTCAGAATGCTCTTCATAAAATTTGTCCGTTCGGAGTTTCTTAAACAAAACATAAAGGAAAATGGCTAAAGTTAAAAGGCAAAAGTGTGCGCGACAGATGAGGCGACACGGGCCTGCTGACCCTTAAACCGTTTCCTCTCTAAAGTGTGGCCGAGTTTTTGATGAACGAAGGGGCGCGGCGGTTGGCTCAGGTTAAGGGAAAGCTCATTAAGTCAGAACCGCCTGCGGTAGCGGGCGGGTAT
>JBAWGU010000493.1:0-3339 GCA_049593215.1 Pyrinomonadaceae bacterium | reverse complement strand
TACGCATAACATCCAAACTTGATTGATAACTAATCTATTGATCGCGCCTGCGGCGCAATGCGGGCAGGGACAAGCCCTACCCCTACGAATTTGATTCGGATGTTGAAGAACAATCGTAGACTTCTATTGCTATTTGCCGCGCTGCTCGTTTCCATTAGCGCACATGCACAGGCTGCGCGCGTCGAGACAGTTCAGTTCAAGAGCAAGCTTGTTGGCGCGACGCTGCCTTACAACGTTGTCCTGCCGCCATCTTATGTGCCGCAGACTTCCAAAGCGCCGAAGAACCGTTTCCCTGTGCTCTACCTCCTGCACGGACTCGCGGGGCATTACACAAACTGGGTTGAAAAGACGAAGCTGGCAGAGTATGTCGCGCAGCACAACAGCATCATCGTCATCACGCCCGAAGGCAACGATAGCTGGTACACTGACAGCGCGACTGTGCCAACGGACAAGTACGAGTCTTATATATTGAAAGAGTTGATTCCGAATGTTGAAAGCCGCTATCGCACTATCAGTTTGCGTGAGGGACGCGCCATCGCAGGGCTTTCGATGGGTGGTTACGGTGCGCTGAAGTTTGGCATTAAATTTCCAGATAAATTTATCTTCGCGGCTTCGATAAGCGGCGCTTTGGATGCCGCCGCAAGTACAAACGAACATCCGAGCGTTGCGTGGGATTTTGTGCGCCCTTCGATTATGCAGACCTTCGGCCCGGCGGGAAGCCATACACGCGCTGCAAACGATCTGCATCAACTCTTTCGCAATCTTCCCGACGCACTCATCCCGTCGCTCCCCTTTTTTTATCTGGACTGCGGCACTGAAGATGGATTTATCAAAACGAATCGTGGCCTCGCGTCTATCTTGTTGGAAAGAAACATCTCGCATGAATTCAGAGAACTGCCGGGCGAGCACGATTGGAAATATTGGGACCAGCAGGTGCGAGAGATTCTGAAAGTCGCTGAGCGGAGGTTAGCAAAGGCAGCTATGGTGACGAACAGGAGAGAGCGCCGAAGTTTTGATAAAACGATGAAATCAATGCTGGCGAAACTTCATTAATTCTTTCAACAGGTGACATCATGAAAATCATTCGCATCGCTTTTCTCTTCGCGCTTCTGTTACTTACTTTCTCCGTTCACGCGAGAGCAGAGACGCCGCAGGAGCAGCGTGTGCAGGCGATTCAGGCTGCGCTGCGCGAGGCGAAACTCTCGGGCTGGCTCTTCTACGATTTTCGCGGGAGCGACCCGCTCGCCTATCGCATACTTAAGCTGGACCAGCACGGCATCACGACGCGCCGTTGGTTCTACTACGTTCCGGCTGTGGGCGAGCCTGTCAAGTTTGTGCATTCGATTGAGCGCGACAAGCTGGACACCTTGCCCGGCAGGAAAATCGTTTATCTTCCCTGGCAGATGCTCCACTACAATCTGCGCCATGTGCTCAATCCATGGCCCTATCGTTATCGCCAGCAGCCCGAACGATACCCGCACATCGCCATGCAGTATTCGCCCGACAACTCTGTTCCTTACATGTCGCGTGTTGACGGCGGCACAATCGAACTCATCCGCTCTTTCCAAGTCGTCGTCGAATCGAGCGCAGACCTCGTGCAAAAGTTTGAAGCCGTCTGGACCAATGAGCAGTTGCAGACGCACACGGAAGCCTCAGACAAGATTCATCGCATCATCCAGCAAGCCTTCGCGGAGATTGCCCGCCTCATCCGCGCCGGAAAATCCGTCAACGAGTATGACATTCAACAGTTCATGGTGCGCCGCTACGAGGAAGAGAATTTGATGAGCGACGGTGAGCCTCCCATCGTCGCCGTCAACGCCAACGCCGCCAACCCTCATTATGAACCGACGAAAGATACTCATGCGGAGATCAAGCGCGGCGACTTTGTGCTTCTTGATGTCTGGGCCAAACTGAAACGGCCTGATGCCGTCTATACGGATCAGACATGGACGGGCTACGTCGGCGAGAGTGTGCCTGAAGAGTACACGCGCATCTTTAACATCGTGCGCGACGCGAGAGATGCTGCGGTGAAATTTGTGCAGGAGAGCGTGCGCGCAGGCAAGACGATTAAAGGCGCGGACGTTGACGACGTTTCGCGCGGCGTGATTACGCGCGCAGGCTACGGGGAGCAGTTCCTGCATCGCACAGGCCATTCCATCGGCGAAGAGGTTCACGGCAACGGAGCGAACATTGACGACCTTGAGACGAAAGATGATCGCAAGATTATCCCGCGCACCTGCTTTTCAATCGAACCTGGAATTTATCTGGAAGGCAAATTCGGCGTGCGCTCAGAGATTGATGTTTACGTCAGCGAGCGCGACGCGATGGTGACAGGACAGCCAATACAGACAAGCATCATTCCGATTCTTAAATAGCTCTTTGTCCGTAGTCAGTTGTCAGTTGTTTTGAGTCTTATCTGAATTGAATGCTTTATCTTCAGCCATAAACTTACCAGACACAAACAACGGACAACGGACTACGGACCACTGACATTTTTTTGGAGTTTCACTTTGCTTAACTTTGCCATTCAAGCTGCACGCGATGCGGGAAATGTTCTCGCTGAATATTTCGGGCGTCGCGCGTTGAAAATTTCCGACAAGGGCGACATCAACATCGTCACGGAGGCAGACCTTGCAGCCGAGCGTTTGATTGTCGAGCGGATTAAATCTTATTACCCGCGCCATGCGATTCTGGCGGAAGAGTCCGGCGAATCTGAAAGGATCGGCAACCAGCAGAGCGAGTGGAAATGGATTATTGACCCGCTCGATGGAACAGTAAACTACGCGCACGGCTATCCCTGCTTCTGCGTCTCCATCGCGCTCGAACAGGACGGGCAAGTCGTGCTCGGCGTTATCTACGACCCTAACCGCGACGAACTCTTCGCAGTTGAGCGCGGCGAAGGCGTCACCTTAAACGGGCGTCGCATACGCGTCTCCGAAACGGAAGACCTCAACCGCGCGATGATCTGCACGGGCTTTCCCTATGACGTGCGTGAGCACAGCGATTTCGCGCGCCACTTCAGAAATTTCATCATGCACGCCCAGAGCGTCAGGCGCGACGGCTCTGCCGCGCTCGACCTTGCTTATGTCGCTTGCGGGCGCTTCGACGGATTCTGGGAAGAAGGACTAAACCCGTGGGACGTTGCCGCCGGAGTCTTAATGATTGAAGAAGCTGGCGGGCGCGTCTCGCGCTACGACGGCTCTGCCTTCGACATCTACACCCCGCCCATCGTCGCCAGCAACAACCTCATACACGAAGCGATGATGCAGGTATTAAAGAAGTGATGAGTGATGAGTTAAATGCTTTTGTCTTTTCACTCATTACTCATCACTCATCACT
>JBAWGU010000492.1:0-1899 GCA_049593215.1 Pyrinomonadaceae bacterium | reverse complement strand
CGCTATACACTGCGCGAGCACCTTCTGCTTCGCCCTCTTGATGATCTTCGCGCTGCGTACTCTCTTTGGCACAAGCTACGCAAGGGCGATTGGCGTCGTCTGTCTGAGCTGGACTTCATTTATCTTCGGCGCGTTCGTCTTCAGCATCGTCACGCCTTTTCTGGCTTCGCCGTTCATACTCTACTACGCATGGCTACATTTGCGCGGCGAGATTGGCGACATCAACTTCTCTTATCGCAATCGCCAGAATTTTCGTCGCTGCATGGAAGAGGCCGCGATCAACCCGCGCAACGCAGAGGCGCATTACCAGCTCGGCCTGATCTATCGCCACCGCCATCAGACGACGGAAGCGATAGAGCGTTTCAAGCGCGCCGTAGAGACCGACGCGCGCGAAACAGACGCGCATTTCCAACTCGGCTGCATCGCGCGCGAGCAGGGACGCTTACAGGAGGCGATAGAATATTTCGGCACGGTCGTCGCTCAAGACGAATCGCACGCGCGCAGCGAAATCTGGCGCGAGATTGGCGCGACTTACCTCTCAGCGAACATGTCCGAAGAAGCGCGCGAGGCTCTGGAACGCTACGTCGAGCGCCGTCCTTACGACCCTGAAGGACTCTTCTATTTCGGGCAGGCGATGGAGAAGCTTGGAAAGAAAGAGCAGGCGCAGGACGCGTTCGGTCGCTGCGTAGAAGCTGTCAAGACTACGCCCTACTATCGCCGCAGCCAGGTGCGCAAGTGGCGCAAGCTGGCCCAGAAACAGTTGTCAGCCTTCACAGGCAATTCGTCTTCCCTGGTGACTTCTTAGTAGTGTGTCAATTTGAAGTTGAATGTTCGGCACGTAAGACTCACCGCAGAGACGCAGAGCAGGCGCAGAGATAGCGCAGAGGATTTGAATGCCTTTCAACATCTCTGCGTAAACTCTGCGACTGCTCTGCGTCTCTGCGGTGAACCTCAACCCCCACGACACTCATTCCCATATTGACCCACGACCAACTTCTTAAATCTCTTTACCTCAAAAGAACTCATCCAGCAGCGTATAGAAATGTAGCTTCGCGCTGTCGGGTGTGATCGCGCAGGCTTCAAAGAGGGCGCTCACCCATTCCCGCCCGTAATTAGATTCAACGCTTCTGGCAGCCAGCGCAATGTCCTGATAGCGGTCTGCTATCCCAGCCTGTCCCCAATCAACAAAGCCACTGAGCAGCAAGTCGCGCAGGATGATGTTCGGCAAACAGTAGTCGCCGTGCGTAAAGACCAGTTCTTCTTCGGCAGGCACGCATTCGATAAGCTCATCATAAAGCTCTTGCGCGGTGCGCCCGCGCCTCGATTCATCAAAGTCGCTTTCATCCACCAGCCCGCGCAACATCATCTCTCGCGCAAGTTCGACTTTCCTGCTAAGCGTCATGTCGAAGGGGCAGCGATCAACCGGCACGCTGTGAATCATCTTTAGTCCGGCAGCAAGTTGTTCAATCACCTGAGCCGCATTCGCCTGACAGGATTTGTCGCTGGCATCTACCCCTGCAACTTCGGAAAGCAAGAGATAGTCGCTGTCTTCAGCTTCAGCGAACATCAAAGTTTGCGGAACAGGAAGTCTCTCCCGAAGCCATAAAAGCCTGAGATGCTCCTGCTTCAGAGGGCGCGTAAATGAGCGAGCGTCCACTTTCAGATAAAGCCGCTCACGATCCGCTTTTTTCAGGCGAAAGACTTGCGAGGTTGAGCAGCCTGTCAGAATTTGCTGCCAGTGATAACCGTTGACCGCTTCGGCAAGCGCAGGCGGCAAAAATCTTCTGGCGGCTTCCGTATTCATTTAGAGGCTTGTTTGATGATGGCTACCATCTATTACGGTTTTCATTCGGCTGCGATCAGATGAACGTCTGTAGGGGCAGGGCTGGTCCCTGCCCG